>CAZEXA010000006.1:0-50390 GCA_964516565.1 uncultured Eubacteriales bacterium
ACAAAAAACTCTCTTATGAGATTGCACGCGCCATTGTGAATGCCTTCCCCATCGTTATGGAGGAATCGTTCCCCAACGCGAAGTACACGCTTGTCAGCAACGCCACCCAACCCCAAAAACCCGACGCTGATTATTCCGGCTTGCTATATACGTTTTGCGGGGCGATGGCGGGTGCTATTATAGCACTGGCGATTATTCTGATTTCCAACAGGATAAAGAATCTCATTCAGACCAGCGACGAACTCAAGCGCCGGTATAATCTCAATGTAATTGCCTCCGTTGCTAAACTTGATGTAAAAAAGCTAAAGATTGATCCTAAAAAGGGACTCTTGATTTTCGACAAAACCGTCGGCCTTCCTTTCATCGAGACTTTTAAGCTGGTGCGTACAAAGATTGAAAACGTCAGCCTGAAGAAGGGCTATAAGGTGTTTGCCGTCACAAGCTCCACGGAGAGCGAAGGCAAGACGACCATTTCGGTCAACACCGCGCTGTCACTGGCTAAAAGCGGTAAGTCCGTACTGTTGATCGACTGCGATATCCGTAAGCCTTCCGTCTATAAGACACTCGGCGTGCCTGTGGGAGCCGATCGCGGCGTTTTTGACATTGTCAGCGGCAAAAAGAGTTTTGAGGAAGCTATCAAATACGTTGAGAAATATAATCTCTATCTCCTTGTGAGCGGTTCGCCGATTTCCGACCCCTCCGAAGTTCTCGCGTCCGCGAAGATGCATGACATCATAGCCGAAGCCAAAAAGAACTTCGACTTTGTCATTATCGACTGCGCTCCGGCGGGTGTCGTTGCCGACGCGACCATCGTTTCCAACTACTGTGATGCCGTCCTGTTCATCGTCGCGGAGAACAAATCCTCTCTACGGCAAATCGAATACGCCATCAGCGACCTTGCAACGACGAAGGCAGAGATATTCGGCTGCATATACAACTGCGCAAGCAAGAGCCTTATCGGTCGTGCCGGTGACCGCGGGAGCGGATATTTCAGCCGCAGTTACGGCTACAGCAAGAGCTACGGAGCGGGGTACGGACAGGAATCCGGTCACAGAAAAAGATAGGGGAAAACGATAAATATGGGAAGCGTTCTCACACGGGCGTATTCTCAAAAAAATATTAAACTTATGCAAAAAAAACCTATTGTATTTTCTTGATAATTGTTGTATTATTAACTAAAGACGTATATTCGGTCAGTCTATCTTTTTGGTCGAAACATTAAAAAGTGGCGAATCTACTGATGTCGATACTGTTTTCGTCCTACATATCGGTTTCGCAGCTTGCGGCAATATTCTTTCTTTTTTAAGAATGTATTGTCGGTTGTCTGCATATTCGCCTTTTATAGGTCGCCAAAAAATCAATATTCATCTTTGCGGGAGGGCTCTTAATGGCTTTTGAGGCATTAAACGAGAAGTTGAAAAACATTGGAAAAAAGAACCCCGATTTCGAGAAGAAAGGTTCGGGCAATTTTGGCGCATTCTTCAAGAAAAACACTTTTATGAAATATCTGATACCCATCATGGTGCTTTTGGTGGTTATTGCCGTATTCTTGGCGATGGTGTTCACCGACGACATTACGGAGGATCTCAATGCAGCAACGTCCCCTTCGGGAGCAACCGCTGCCGCGGGTGAAAGTGTCGCGGTTCTTCCGACCAACGACATCATCATCGATACCACCGATAAGGATTTGGCTGACCTTATTAAAAACGATCCTCTCTCTGTGGATATCCTTGCGGATGCCGTGTATACCGGCTGTGTGATAAGTGAGGGGAGTTACCGGGTCGGAGTTGTCCAAAACGGCGGTATCAGCTACCAGCTCGCGGTCGGCGACAATCTCGGCGCTTCATCTTGGGAGGTCACAGAAATTACCCCAACCACCATCACGTTTTCCGGCGGCACTATGACAAAGACTCTGACAATTAGCAACTGAGTTGTTTCCATTATCATCCTGTTTCTATTACACAATAGGGGGACTGTACAATGAAGGGTAAAAAATCCACGATGAAGTCGGTGTTTGCGGTTTTACTGGCTATGCTGCTGATGGTGAGCGTGCTTTCGCCAATGGCGGCTTTAGCGGATACAACAGGAAACTACTATACCGTTAAATCGGGTGACACGCTGTCGAAGATTGCCGCCGCTTACGGTGTGACGATTGCTGAGCTTGTCCGGCTCAACAGTATTTCCAATGCCGCGGTCATCTATCCCGGTCAGGTTCTATTAATGCCCGCCGGGGCAACGGCAACTTCTACGTCAAACGATTATACGGACAATTCGTCCAATAAAGTTTCGATCAGCTTCAAAGAGGCGGACTTGTTCAGCGTTCTTTCGGCGATTGCGCGGTACACCGATTATACGCTTTTGTTTGTCGGCGAGTCTACAAACGTCACCATCACGCTTGAAGACGTCAGCCCCCTGACCGCCATTGACTATGTTCTTCGCAGTGTGAGTATGTCTTACATAAAGAACGGCAACACGCTGATGATTGGCGCTGTGGACATCCTTAACGCCAAATTTATTGACAGAATCACCCTTGCGAAGTTCAGCTTGAAATATATTAAGGTCGAAACACTGTCCGGTCAGCTTTCTAAGCTCGGCGTCAGTATCGTCCCCATTAAAACAGATGCGTCAAAGACCGGGGAATTCTGGGTCAATGCCTATCCGATGGAAATGGCGACGATTCGTGAAATGATTGCCCTTCTTGATAACAAGACCAACTTAGAGCTCGGCAGCGCCTCTTTGGCAAGCAACTTCAGCTACATAGATATGAAGTATATGCCCGCTTCCGCTTTCAGCGCTCTTTTGGAGCAGCTCGGTATGCACGCCGGCATTGTTATCGACAGTTTCCCGATGAGGCTGTTTATCTACACCTCGGGCCAGGCGCTGACCAATATCAAAAAGATCAAAGCTCTTGTCGATGTTCCCGTTACGGCGGAGAATGGTGGTGCCGTCAGCACCACAGGCGCTTCCGATTCAACAGATACGACGGATTCAACCGACGGCGGCGGAAACACGGTTGTGCCGTCCGTGCTTAAAAAATTGACGCTGGCTAATATTTCGCGTACGGATGTCGCCAGTGTCCTTGGAACTTTTGGCCTGTCTGATACCGTTACCGTACTCGGTGTTGAAAGACTGACCGGCCGCACGATTTGGTTATATGGTCCACAGGCCGATGTCAAGAGCGCGTTGGTCATGATTTCCAGTTTCGATGTTGAGAGCTCCAACGAGAAGAATTGCTTCTTTAACTATGAGCTTGAAAATATCACTGCCGATGAATTCCTTGAAAGAAGTTCTCGCTTTACAACCATCAGCGAGGCGAAGTTCTATGTAACGGAAGATTCGGCTATCAGCCGTACGGTCACGGTTTATTGTCCGGGCGACATGAAACAGACTGTCATCGACATCATTAAGCAAATTGATACCAACACCCCCAAAATCTATAAGGTTATCGGCTCGGTTACCAGCCAGAGCGGGAAAGACGATTATATGCGTAAAATTGAGCTGTTGTCCCAGTTTACCGGCATCAGCACCGACTGCTTCTTCTTCTCCGGAGACCTTGACAGCACCGAAGACGGGCAGAGATATGTACTGTACGTTTACGAATCGTCTGAAACCATTGCCCTGATTCAGACAGAACTCGACGCCATCGGATAATTACAGTCTCGGACGACAATGCATATGGTTTGGAGTGAAGTAGTTGCAATATCAAAATAAACCGAGCCATTATCCGGTAACGCTTGAGGAGCTTCTCCGTCTGACGGTTGAAAAGAAGGGTTCGGACCTGCATTTGGTCGTCGGTATGTCTCCCTGCATCCGCATCAACGGCGATCTCGCCAAACAGGATTTCCCCGTAATGCTTCCGGAGGATGTCGAGGGTGTTTTGTTTCAGCTTTTGACTCAGCGTCAGAAGGACGAATTACAGAACAATCTGGAGCTGGATCTCTCGTACTCTGTTCCGCGCTGCGCCCGTTTCAGAGGAAATGTTATCGTACAACGCGGGACATTGGCGGCCGTTTTCAGGGCAATTCCCTTTGACATACCGAATCTTGATATTCTCGGTCTGCCCCCCGATGTCAAGCGTATCTGCAGCCTACCCCGCGGACTTGTACTTGTCACAGGACCCACCGGTTCCGGCAAATCCACATCGCTGGCGGCTATGCTCGGATATATCAACGCCAATTATGAAGAGAATATCGTGACGGTCGAGGACCCCATCGAATTTCTTCATTCCCACAACAAGTCCAGTATTCGACAGAGAGAAATCGGTTCGGATACACACAGTTTCAGCAACGCGCTGCGTCAGGTTCTGCGTCACGACCCGGACGTCATCATGATCGGTGAGATGCGCGATGCCGAAAGTATTTCCATCGCGCTGACCGCGGCCGAAACCGGGCACCTTGTGTTTTCAACGTTGCATACGCAGACAGCCCCCTTGACCATCTCCCGTATCGTTGATACGTTCCCGGAGGGGCAGAAGGGAAATGTGCGCACACAGCTTTCCAACACACTTAAGGCCGTCATTTCTCAGCAGCTTATGCCAACCATCAACGGAAAAGGCCGGGTGGTGGCCGTCGAGTACATGACGGATACGCCGGCTATAAAAAACATCATCCGCGAGGATAAGGACCACCAGCTTTACGGCGCGATGCAGACAGCGATTAATGTTGGTATGCAAACAATGGATCAGGCGCTCCTCAAGCTTTTAAAGGAGCAGAAGATTTCAAAAGAGACGGTGCTGGAATACTGCGTTGACAGAACTGAGGTCCAGCGGTTAATGTATTCGTCCGGCTATTAAGGATAACGGGGGGTTATACCATTGCCATCATATGTCTATGAAGCGCTTAATAAGCAAAGCGACGTAGTTAAAGGTAAAATATCGGCCATCAATACCGATGAAGCGTATGACAAGCTTCGTGAAGCGGGTATTACCGTTACCGATCTTTCCGAGGAACGCGCCAAAACGGTCAAGAAGCTCAGGGGAAAGGTTACGCTTACGGACCTTTCGTTGTTCAGCCGTCAGCTTTCCGCAATGATCAGCGCCGGTATCCCGGTTACGCAGTCCTTGCAGACGCTGTCTTCTCAGACGGCAAACGCCGTGCTCTCCGCCGCCATTAAGGATATTTCTCAGAACGTGGAAGCCGGTATCGGTCTTTCCGAGGCGTTTGCCCAACATAAAGACATATTCAACGAACTGTATTGTTCCATGATAGCCGCCGGCGAAACGGGCGGTATGCTTGAAAAAACCCTTAGTGCGCTCGCTATACAGCTGCAGAAGGACAAACAGCTGAAGGATGCCATCAAGAGCGCGACAACTTACCCGAAGATGATCGGTATTTTCGCCATGGTTCTTCTTGTTGTCATGCTGATTGTCATGGTGCCTATTTTCCAGAAAATGATTCCGCCAACCGTCGACGTCAACCCGATTACCGGTGCAGTTTTCACTCTTTCCGGCAGTATTCGGTCTCGCTGGTATATTTATATTGTGGCTATCATAGGCATCTTCTTTGCGCTGAAGGCTTTTTCGAAAACATCTTTTATACATAACCTGTGGGAACGCAATAAAATGAGAATGCCGCTTGTCGGCGAGCTGATAAGTAAAACGATTCTGGCGCGTTTCTGCCGTATTCTCTCCACGCTGCTAAACGGCGGTGTCACAGCGGTTCAGGCACTGGAAAACGCCGGGCCCACCTCGGGCAGCGACATGATTAAGGAGGCGGTTGAGCGGGCAATCGGCGACATTGAAAACGGTCGGTCAATCCACGAATCCTTAGAGGAATCAGGATTGTTTCCACCGATGCTTATCAGCATGATTTCCATCGGTGAGGAAGCCGGTACGCTGCCGACGATGTTGGACAAGGTGGCTGAATTTTTTGAAGAGGACGTGACCATGCTCTCCAAGAACCTCAGTACCGTGCTCGAGCCCATATCCCTGATCGCCATCGGCGTCGTTGTAGGTACCATGTTGATTTCACTCTATCTTCCCATATTCCAGGCAACTACCGCATCAGCGTAAACATTATTCAGGTTGAAGACAGTAAATCCTTTTTGAAAAGGAGTAGATACAATGCCGAAAATTAAGTCAATGATAGGAATCGAGATGGATGCGGGAGCCATCCGCGCCGTCGAGCTCAACAAGAGCGGCGATCGTGGGCATGTCACGGCTTTCGCGAAGGTGCCCATTGAGAGAGGCATCATGGAGGAGGGCTTTGTCAGGAACCCCGATATGTTCTACGGCATCCTCAGTGAGCTTATGGAAAAGGGCGGTTTCAAGGCCCAGGATATCGTCATCGGTGTCAACAACGAAAACGTCATTATGCGGTTTGCCTCGTTTCCTAAGGTCCCCGATGACAAACTCCGCAAAATGGTGCTTCTGCAGGCGCAAGATTTCATCCCGATTCCCGTTGCCGAGATGGAAATCGATTATGTGGTATCGGGCAGCAGCAAGAACGATGACGATCAGCCGATACTGAACGTCCTGCTTGTCGCAGCGCGGCGCACAATGCTTGAAAGCTTGATTACGCTGTTCAGCGCTTCGAAGTTTAGGGTCTATGATATTGACAGCTCCGTTTTAGCTTGGTGCCGTGCAGCGCAGAAATACAGTGATAAAAAAACATATGGCGTTTTCAAACTCAGTGACGATGTCATCAACTTTTTGGCGCTGGACGGCGGCGAGATCAAGATGGTGCGTTCTCTGAACGTTCCCGAGCGCTCCGCCTTTCAGGTTAAGAGCGCGTTTGATAATCCGGCAGGTTGCTCCGAAGAAGATTATAACGCGATAGCCGGGCTGCTAAGCACAGAGCTATCGTCTTCAATCAGCTACTATCAGATGCAGGGTTACGAACCTATTGAAACAGTGTATTTTTCCGCGCTCATGGAGGGAGAGTCTATTGTTGCCCAGAAAATGAGGGAAACGGCTTTTGTCCCCGTCGAGGTTCCGCACTTTTTTGATGATTTTGAAACCGGTGATTTTGCCGCCGCGGAATATACGGGTTGCATCAGCTTAGCTTTGGAAGCATTGGAGGGATAAACAAGTGTTAAAGGTAAGCCTGTTACCGGAAAGTTACCGAAAAAAGGTATCCGGTTCAAAGAAAAAAGAATCGCTTAAAAGGCTCTTTTTGGATATCCTTGTTATGTTGCTTGGGTTTCTGGTAGTCATCCTTTTCACAAGAGCGGTTGTTGAAGGTAAACTTGACGAAGTGAAACAACAGAATGAGGCGGTCATAGCGCAGTTCCCTCAGCTTCAGAGTTACCAGACGCTGTACAACGATCTTCTCGCGCAAAAACAGCTCATTGAAATGGTATCGGCCAAAGCCCCTTACGCGCAGGACTTTATTGTCAGCTTGGGCAATATTGAATCTAACGGTCTGTGGCTGACCGCCATTAATGCGGACGACTGGTTCTACACGAAAACCTGTACGCTCGAGGGAAAATGTTTTTCCAATACGAGTTTGATAAAATACATGGAGGCCCTTAGAAAGCTTGACGGTGTTATATCCGTTACGCGGACGGCATTCGAAATTACCGATAAAACAACCGGAACCGGTGATGTGGTATTCGGTTTTACACTTACTGTCACCGTAAGCGGCACCGGTACAAAATATGTCGCGCCGACTGTTGTTGCCACTGCGGCAACAACAGCTGTGAACGCAACGGGGGGTTAAACACCATGAAAAAAGACATCAACTTAAAAGATATCAATTTCAAAAATTTGAAGGATTCCCCAATCTTTTTCGCCTTCTTTATCGGCGTGTTTATTCTTATGGTGCTGGCACTTTGCATTTACCTGATAATGGACATTTTTTCGTTGAAGAAGGAAATTGTGAGCGTCAAAGCACAGTATGTGTCAAACTGTAATCAAATCG
Source organism: uncultured Eubacteriales bacterium (assembly GCA_964516565.1). GTDB lineage: Bacteria > Bacillota > Clostridia > Oscillospirales > Acutalibacteraceae > DTU089. Next base: position 7,860 of record CAZEXA010000006.1, read on the forward strand.
TTGAGCTTCAACATATTCAGGCGAAGTATAACGAACTGATCATTGAGAAGGATGCTATTGACAGGATGTTGCCGGTTGTCGGTGACCCCGAGGAGTATTCCTACGCAATGATGCAGGACCTGTACGAAAACGCCGCCCTTCACCATTTAACCGTTTCGAAGATTGAAAAACCGCTTGTTTCCTCATCGTATACGACAGAAATAGCAGCCGTTTTAACAGTAACGGGCACCTATTCCAATATTACCGCGTTTGTGGAGTATTATTCCGGGTTAGAGGCCATTCATAGAATTGAGAAAATTGATCTTACCGATACGGAGGGTACGGGAGTCAAACAGGCGGTCATTTCCATTGTTGCGCTGACCAGATAACCGGTATCGGTTTTTGGCTGAAGCAATCATCAATCGCTGTACAGAGGTAAAAGAATGGATAATAATGTTGTCATTCCCGGTAGTATAGGTTATTTTCTAATCAAAACCGGTAAGATTTCGGAATCCCAGTTGTTTGAGGCGCTGTCTGTTCAGCAAAAGGAAAAAGGGCTGCTCGGCAACATCCTTGTCCGATTGGGCTATTGTTCTGAAGACGATATCGCCAAAGCTCTTGCGGCTAAGACCGGTTGCAAGTTCGTATCCATTGACGATCTCGGTGTCAGTGTGACCGCCGCCAACCTAATTCCCACGGAATTGGCGGTCAGAAACGGCATTCTGCCGCTCTATCAGGACGATAGAGTGCTTTATGTCGCAATGAAAAACCCCAATGATGTCGTAACCCGCGACAACTTGTCTCTGATGACCGGCGGTCTTGAAATCGTCCCGGTCGTTGCCACAGACGCCGAGCTTTCGGCAGCCATTGAGAACTATGTTAACGCCACCTCCAATATCAGTCAATTCTCCAAGGACGAGGAAGAGGAAGACGCCAGTCTTCAGGCGCTTGACGAGGGCGCCGGCGTCGATGAAAAGCCTGCCGTTCAATTGGTCAACCAGATTATCAACAACGCCGTCAAAGCCGGCGCGAGTGATATACATATTGAGCCGCTTGAAAAATCCATGCGTGTCCGTTACAGAATTGACGGCGTTCTGCATGAAATTTTCCAAAATCCGATCCGTTATCATGCCGCGGTGGTCTCCCGTATCAAAGTTATCGGCGGCATGGATATCGCCGAACGGCGTATCCCGCAGGATGGTCGTGCCACGGTCCGTATCGAGGGTGTCACGTTCGATATCCGTATCGCGATGCTTCCCTCCGTGTACGGAGAAAAATGCGTCATGCGTCTTTTGGAGAGAAGCTCGAAGTCCGTCCAACTTAAGGATATCAAATTTTCAAAAGCTCAGCAAAAGCTTTTTCAGGAAACCATCCGCCTGCCCTACGGCTTCGTGCTCGTCACCGGTCCGACCGGTTCCGGTAAATCCACGACGCTGTACGCCACTCTGTCCGAAGTCAGTGACGTCACAAGGCATGTCATAACACTGGAGGACCCCGTTGAGCGCCGTATGGAAGGTCTTTGCCAGGTGCAGATGAATACCCGCGCGGGTATGACCTTTTCCGCAGCTCTCCGTTCGGTTCTTCGTGCCGACCCCGATATTGTCATGGTCGGTGAGATTCGTGACGGCGAAACGGCAAAAATCGCCGTCGAATCCGCCCTCACAGGACATATGGTTTTCTCGACGCTCCACACCAACGACTCCTCGGGCGCCATAACGCGTCTGGATGAAATGGGCGTCGAACCGTTTCTCACGGCGTCCTCAGTCGTCGGCGTACTGGCTCAGCGTCTTGTACGCGTACTGTGCACCCGCTGCAAGCAGGCATATACCATGACGCTGGCGGATACGCTCAAGTTGATACCGGATTTTCCGACTGAGGGCCACAATCCTGATGATGTACTGACGTTTTACCGTGCAAAGGGTTGTATTACCTGCAACAACACCGGTTATAAAGGGCGTATGGGTGTCTTTGAGTTTTTAAGAATGAGCGAGCCGATGCGCGAGCTGGTGCTCAAGAGGGCAAGCTCCGCCGAAATAAAGTCTCTTGCTATCAAAGAAGGGATGCATACGCTCCGCCGCGAGGGCTTGGACAAAGCAATTGAAGGAACAACGTCCATTGAGGAAATCCTCAGAGTAATCGTATAGCAGTGGTCAATCGACCATTGTTTTGCGGAGATATAGCTCAGTCGGTCAGAGCGTACGGTTCACATCCGTAAGGTCGAGGGTTCGAGCCCCCCTATCTCCACCAAATCAGATTTAAGATAGCGGATGTCAGAAAAGCGGGTGTCGGACACATGCTATATATTGCGGCATATTATATAGGAAAGACACCGGCTTTTGGAGAGGCGATTTATTCTGAAAGGAGAATTGCTGTGAAAGTTCTAAAAATGAAAAACGGTCTGGCTCTTGTAGCCGTTATCGTGCTCCTTTTTGTGCTGACGCTTTTGGTGCCGGCCATGTTTACTTATGCAAACACAGCCGCTTCAGTCGCTGTGAAGGGCACCGACAGACAGAAGGCAACCTATCTTGCCCGCACAGGGGTGGAGATGGCGCTCGCTATGTATCGCACCACATTCAACGATGAAGCCTATAACACCTATCGGCAGGCTTACGAGAATTTGAAGACAGGCAGCTATACCAACAACCGGATGAAAATGCAAAGAGTCTGGCTGTATATGTATGATGTCAGTCCGAATGACGAAGTCAAGCCCGTTCCCAAATATTACTCCTCGGATACCGATTTGCACAGCGGCGATGCGGGGAATAGGCTCGTCGGCTACTGTGATGTGACGGTTACCTATCTGAATGAAATCCGGTTCTATGACAACGATACCGAGCAGCAGGTTACAGCGTCTGAGGCTACCCAAACCGTCAACGATATTCTCAAAATCAAAACGGGATACACCCGGATCAACCAGTCTGTCTTTACCTTTACGGGCGTTTCCTTTGTGAACGGCACATCCGGCAGAAAAACGGCAAATATTGTGGAAATGAAGGACCTGAACGAGGACCACTCCATTACGTATATCGACCAGAATTCCACGGATACGGAAGATTTGGAACTTCTGCAATGGCTCATAGACAAAGGGATTTGGAGCTTTGGCGGTTCCGATGACAACCAGGCGTTTGTCCGTTCCGACCTTGCAACGTCACGTCAGGAGATTGACTGGGAGGAGACCAGCAGCGCGACCGGTGACAATACTTTTGTCAAACAGGATTTGCTGGTCTATTCGGCGACCGGCAACATGAAGTATGATCTTTCCGGTACGAACAGCAGCGGCGACAAACTGGTTTTCGGTATTTTCCCGGGTCTGAACTATTACGGTGATTCAAAGAATAATGAAATTGATTGTATTAGCTATAGACCATCTTCTGCCGATCAGAAATATTTGGGGCTTATAAACTTAGATAAGGGGCAGACGATTACGGAAGCACAGCTTGCCACCCGCGGCGATTTAAATGATAACTTTGTTTCGTTTGACTGTTCCGGCGTTTTAGAGTTTAATGCGGATATTGACTTAAGGGTTAATCCCGGTTATTCCGACCCCCTAAATATGCCGGATTGGCTGGTGGCGCTTGGGTTACCCACGCTCGGCGATCTTAACGGACGCAATTTGTCGCTTTACAAGTTTTTGAGCTTCGGCGCACCGGACATTGTCATCGGCGGCAGCGTCAAACTGATGGTTTCCTTTTACCCCGTTGCGGGAGACGGCAAACGCATGGGAACGCTGATGCTCAACGCTCCGAGTTCAACGGGTTATCGCTATTACAACGTGGATCGTGATGAAACCGTCAAAGCCGGTATGGCGTACTTTTTGAATGATGTAACGGCATATATTATCGACTGCGAAGAGAACGGCGCATCCCATATCGATTTAAACCCCTTTGATTTCGAGTTCGGATCAAATACCTATGCGGATAAACATTTTATTAAGAAAAGATTGTTTAAAGCGGGCGATGTGTACCTGTTTAACGCAGAGGTTCCCTATAAAGATCCCGATACCGGCGAGAATCAACCGGGCGGCGTCAGCCTTCTCAACTGGTATATTGAAACGATTTATGCGGATTCCATTGTTGATGAAGAAGCCGCGTGGTATGAGGATTTATTCGATAAGGCGTTTTCAGCCTACCTGACTAGTGACACAACCTATGTCTCGGATGATATGCACTATGTCGGCAACCTTAATATCGATAATATCGCCGTTCCCTCCGCAGCGTCCAGCCTGTACGTCGTCTGGGAAAACTAACCCGGTATTGACGGGCTATCCCGGTTTCCGTCTTTTTGGCGGAAAGGTTAAAAGGAGGTTTCCTTTATGAAAAATTCATTGGCTTTTCTGAAAAAAACAAAGGGTATGACCTATGTCGAACTTTTGGTTGCCTTTTCGATTTTAGCAATCACCGTTGTGTTATTTACCCCGATGTTTATGCTGGCCTACAATAATTTGTATGATGCCGGGGAAATGAGCGTTAAAACCTATAACGCCAAAAGCTATATTGAAAAAGAACTGGCTACACGGCAGGGGGACGATCTTCTCAGCGGCGGCTTCGCCGGAAGCTTTTTGTCCTCTACCGGCACAACCCTTTCCGGCCTCAATGTCGCCGCCAAGAGAGTTTACAGCGACACGGTCACCGGTCTTGAAACATTGTATTACGGAAACAAGGTTTATGTCCGCGTCATTTCAGACACCGAGGTTCCCGACGATACGGCGTTGCATCTTGTTTCGGTTGTGACCACAAACCTGAATCTGGACACCAGCCATGTCAAGTCGCTGTGTTCCGTGTCGGGTTCTTCCAACATTTCTAAAGCGGTTCTCAATACAGATTATAAAATTGACCCTTCCACCGGTTTCACTTTGACCGCAGCAGACGCCATTATGGACATTTCCTCGCCGATGGCGACGCTGACGCCTTCGGTGGCCATCACGGTGACGCCAGCCGATAATTTAATCAACATCAAGGTTGACAATACGGATATTACGACGACAATTATCAAATTTACCCTTTACTACAAAGACGAAAACAAGACGACAAAGATGATTTCCAGATTCATCAACATCACACCTGCTACCATCATGACTGTCGGGCAGACCAAATCGAATGCCACCTATTTCACGACAGGCGGTCTGAATGAAGAGGGGAATATTTTCCTGTCTGGCCGCGTCATGACCGAGGGTGCCAGTACCACGGCGGTCGGCACCAACCTCAATGTCGTCAAGTGGATTTTTAACGACGCCACCATCGGAGAAGGCTATTACGCCATCGGCGGCGCCAACGGTACCATTCGTCGGTTGTGGCACTTAAACTCCACGACCGCGGCTACAATCGGCGCCGCGAAGGCCGCTACCGCCGCCGCTGCATATACCGCCACGGCGAATCCCGGCTACTATGAGTGGTATGAAAATAATACGTTTTTCTACAAGTATACGTGGAACGGTGACTATACCAACATTTATTACCGATACCACAAAGACAAGGATATAATTCCCGGCTCTTCGTATCAACTCACCACGATGGGCTATTTCATGTCGCAGTTCAATGGCTACTCATCCGAATACGCCTATGCTTCCAGCCGTATGAGAAGAATTTCCTACGCCATAGAGGAAGCGAACTATGCGGCAAACGGATTAATAGCAACCGGTTATTGGGCAAAAAAATATACTTGGAATGCTTATAACTGCAATAAAGCCGGAAGCAGCGGGGATCCCTATATTTACAAAGCGAGTGATGATTGGTGGTACAGGATTAAAAACATTTTTGGTACAAAGGAAAAGACATTTCAAGGACGGTATACTTGGAACACAAGCTACAATGTGTTGACTTATACTGTCACCCCTTATACCAGAGACTGGGTCGGAACCGCGGATATCTGGGACAGTTCGACCGAGTATGACAGCGGCAACGACGGCGACGGGTACCTTTCCATGCTCTGTCTTAAAAACTATAACAATTATGTGGGAGCTGACGGAATTGGCTACCTGATCGGCGCCAATTACAACACCGAAATCAGCGGACCGCGCACCTCCAATCCTCCGAACATCACGGACGTTGCTTATGTTGAGGGGCTTTCCTCGGCCTATACGAGCGGCGGAAGCCTGCTGTATATCGGCGTAACGCCCGCCAACGCGCTTATCAACCAGACAACCGGCGTCAACACCGACGACGATACGAAGGGCGTATTCAAAGCATTTTCCTATATTTCGGATGCGGACTGTTCCGGTTGTACACTCAGAACAGCCGCGCAGGCGGTAACCGCCGGCTCGGACTCGGGATACGGTCACACCGCTTACGGCACCGCCGCGGAGACTGTCACGACGCTTTCGAATCTGAACATGACCATGGGTTACGCTTCCAACCGAACGCTCGTATACGGTACGCTCGACACCTTCAAGACCAAAGCCTATGAATCGGCTTATTTTGATACGCTCGGCTATACGCCTTCGGATTATAAGCACAACGTCTGGTTTACCTCCGAGTTCTATAATCTGACAAAAGAGGCGACAGTTGAAGCGGTGACCGTTGCTGTCGGTTATGCGGTAGGCGGTAAAGCATCACAGGGATATACAAATTATAAGGACACAATAGGTAAAAAAGACGGTACAGGTAATAACGGGATTTATGACCCGAGTAAAATATCGTGGTCAGAAACCAACGCAGGATATTGGTATATTGATGAAGAAACCATAGTCAAGGCGGCTTTTAACGTGGTTGCCTATACGAAACTCGACGCGGTTAATAACGACGCGGTTATTGCCGCTTTCCAAAACGGTGATGCAACAACCACAACTTCTATGAAGAATGTATATTATTTGAAAGAAACGGACAGCGTGCGCTTCACCGCGGTCGATATCGGAATTACTGACAACAATAACGAATATTGTTTGGCTGTCGGCGACAGCAAGGGCAGGGTGCATCTTGCCGTGCTTGATGTGGACAACACGCGTAGAATCAACCTGACTCAGATAAAGAGCAGAATACGTGTCGTTCTTGACACAGCGACAAGTCCGTTCTCACAGATAAACAGCGTATCGGTTTCCAAGAGCGGCATTATCGTGACCGGTATTTCAGAGACCTCGGGAAAGACCTATGTTGCTTACCTTCCCAAAGACACTGACTTTAGCACCTGCACCAGCGCCAGCTGGACCATTCTTGAAGTTAAAACCGGCACCGGCGCCGGAACATCCGTTCAGTATGATTGCAACGATATCGAGCTAATCGGCGATACCTATTTCATTGCTGCTTCGTGGTCATCCGGTACCAAGGGCGCGCTGTTATACTGTAAGACCACGGACATGAGCACGGCGGCAGGATGGCAGAATCACGCAGTGCTGACCTATACGACCGCTTATGATGTGGACAGCAGTACGGGCGCGGTTATCGGTTCCGGCACGGCTTACGACCTTCCGCCGCTATACAGTGTAGCCGGACATTAACCCTGTATTTATGGTAATGGGAGCAAAACACAATACGCGCCTTACGGGAAGGAGGGATTTTCGGTGTTTAGATGGCTTACAACAACAAAAAGAGGCTTTACACTTGTAGAGCTGATGATTGTTTTGGTTCTTATGGGGCTTGGCGTCATTGCCTTAATTAACATTTTCACAGTTGCTTACCGATCTTTTTCGAAAACCGAGGAGCGGTATGTGAAACAGGAAGAAGTCAAAAGTGTTGTCGAGTTGTTCCAGAGCAGCGTTTCCATCGGTTCCGCCACAAACGCTGAAATTTATAACGATTTTGACGTTGTTCCCAAAGGAACGCAGGTTGACAATACCTACACCTATATTTTTGTCAATCAAGACTCAAGCAGTTCCTCCTACGGTCAGCTTTGCGTCAGATACGCGGGAGCAAACACCAACGTGCCGATCCTTTCAGACAATTCTATGTATATTTACTTTCAGGCATATAAGGCAAAGGACGACCCCACCAATGCGTCAGCGGTAGACGTCAATCAGCAGGCGGTCATCGTGCATATCGCCGCCTTAGAGCCGGAGGCATACAATACCGACGGCACCATCAAGGGCGCTGTGAAGACGAACGGTTTTGTTACAAATACCGAGTATATCTATTACGGTCTGGACGTGACCGTGCATTTCCCGAATATGTATTACGCGCCTATGGATACCCGCGTCAACCAAGTCGGTACCGCAATCGGTTATACTTACAAATACAATGCGACGGCGCTTACCACCAACAAGGTGGACAGTGCCGATAATGGTATCGTATTCCGCTACATTACCGAGCTCAGCACATTGCTTACAGGCGCCGGCGGCGATGTCGAACTGAACACCTTCTGTTTCATCGCTACTGCATCATACGGTGTGGAATCTCCCGATGTCGGGCTGTTGTGCAGCTTCAGGGATAACGTCCTTCTGAAGACCGAAGCGGGCGAATGGTTCGTTCAGGAGTATTATAAGTATTCTCCCGACGCCGCCAAAGTGATTCGGAATAACGATACACTCAAACTGACTACCAGAATTCTGCTCAAACCCCTTGTGGCAGTCGCTTATGTCGCCCTCAATCCCGAATGGCTGGTACTGATTGTTCCGCTGGCAGGCGGCTTGCTTGTCACTTTTGTGCGCCGACGGCAGAAAATAATCATAACAGACTAAAAAGACCGGTCCCGTTACGCTGAGGCGTAACGGGACCAATATTATTTGGCGCTGTCTTAAAAGACTTGTCTCGTTACGCTTTTAGCGAAAAGAGACAAATATTATTTTATTATTTTGCACTATCTTAATAAACTTGTCTCGTATTATTTGGCGCTATTTAAAAGACTTGTCTTATTATGCTTTTAGCGAAACGGGACAAAATTATTTGGCGCCATAACAAAGCCTCGCAGAGAGTCAGTATTCTAACGGTCAGCGTTCCGTCCAAGAATGCGTTATGACGGCATTATTTTCTTGCCGCGTTGACTACCGTGAGTAAAGTGACCCCGACGTCGGCAAAGACCGCGAGCCAGAGATTGGCAAACCCCAAGGCGCCTAAAGTGAGAATAATGCCCTTGACCGCGAGGGATAAGCTGATGTTCTGACGGACGCGTCCCATGGTACGGCACGCTATGTCAATGGCTTCGGGCAGGCGTGAAGGTTTATCGTCCATCAAAACGATGTCCGCTGCCTCAATCGCCGCATCCGCGCCGAGCGCGCCCATCGCTACGCCGGCGTCGGCGCGTTTCAATACGGGAGCGTCGTTGATGCCGTCGCCTATAAAAATAAGCGTGCTTTTTTCCGGCTTTTCAGAGAGCAGCTTTTCAACGATATCCACCTTATCAGACGGCATCAGCTGAGCGTAGACTTCCCCGATGCCGAGGCGGTCAGCCATTTCCTTTCCCGTCGATTCCTTGTCGCCGGTGAGCATAACCGTCCGGCTGACGCCGGCGGCCCAAAGCTTTTTCAGTGCTGTTTCGGAGTCCGGCTTAATCTCGTCGGAGATGACGATATGTCCCATGTATTCGCTGTCTACCGCGACGTGTACGATTGTGCCGCTTCTGTGGCAGTCGTGACACGCAGCGCCGATTTCATCCATGAGGCGTCTGTTGCCCACGCAAACGCGTTTGCCGTCGATTTTTGCGCAAACCCCAAGTCCCGCCCGCTCGACGAAGGAAACGGCGGTCTTTTTAAAATGACCTTTGCCGTAAGCTTCCTTTAAGGATTCGGCTATCGGATGCTCCGAACCGCTCTCCACGGTAGCGGCGAGACGCAGCAGTTCGCGCTCTGATATTTCGGCAGGGTGGATTGCCGTCACCGTGAAAACCCCTTTTGTCAGTGTTCCGGTCTTGTCGAAAACTACTGTATTTACCTTTGACAGCACCTCCATATACTGCGATCCCTTAAACAGAATACCCTTTTTTGAGGCACGGCCGATGCCTGTGAAAAAGGAGAGCGGTACCGACAACACCAGCGCGCAAGGGCAGGAGGCGACAAGAAAAATGAGTGCTCTGTTTAAGGATTCCTGCCATGTCAGTTCTGTAAAAAGGGGAGGGAGAATAGCGAGAAGCGCGGCAGAGCCGACGACGGCGGGTGTGTATATCCGTGCAAAACGTGTGACGATGGATTCTGTATGCGCTTTTTTCTTAACCGAGTTTTCCATGAGCTCAAGAATTTTGGAGGCTGTTGATTCTCCATAAGTGCTTGTGACGCGCAGAAGAACAACGCCGGTTAAATTAATACTGCCGCTCTGGAGCGCGTCGCCTTCGGCGGCGTCGGCGGGCAGTGATTCTCCGGTCAGGGTACTTGTGTCTAACGTTGTCTTTCCCTGTATAATGATGCCGTCGAGCGGGACACGCTCACCCGGACGGATAAGAATCGTTTCGCCGACGGAAATATTATCGGGAGATACCGTGATTTCCTGTCCGTCACGCAGTACGACCGCACTGTCCGGGCGGATATCCATCAGCGCCGAGATGCTGTCACGGCTCTTGTCGAGCGCGTAGTCGGTGAGCAGCTCGCCAATTTCATAGAATAGCATGACGGCGACAGCTTCCATGTTTTTCCCGATGACAAACGCGCCGAGCGTTGCCAGCGACATCAGGAAATTTTCATCGAAAACATCACCGTGTACGATGTTTTTTGCCGAACGGAGCAGCACCTTGTAACCGACAAACAGATACGCGGCGACAGTCAAAATCAGCGGAATATATCGGCTTTCGGGCAGCAGCAGGGCAACGGCTGTCAGAACTGAGCCCGTACAGAGCCGGATAAGGTCTGTCTTATGTTCCTTCAGCATCCTTTCCGCCTCCTTCGTGAATGTGTTCAAATCCCATGTTGATGATTGTTTTTACATGGTCGTCGGCTAACGAGTAGACGACCATCTTCCCTTCGCGCCTGTTTTTTATCAGCTTGTCGCGCTTTAAAACAATCAGCTGATGGGAAATCGCCGACTGTGTCATGCCCAAAAGCTCGGCTATAGCGCAAACACACATTTCCGATTCAAGCAGCGCGTAGAGGATTTTCAGGCGTGTCGAGTCACCGAAAAGTTTGAATAAATCCGCGAGCTGCATCAGCTCTTGCTCGTTCGGCCACTCCGCCCGCACCGAACGCAGAAGATTATCATGCGAATGAAGCGTTTTCATAGGTAAATCCTTTCAAATATGAGTAACAAATCATATGAATGAATACTCATATGATATGTCGGATTACCGTATTTGTCAACATTTTTTGAAAAAATTCATATAGTATAACAAAAATTTTTCAAAATCACTTGACAAAAAGTTTATCATATGAAATAATGAACAAAATTGAAAGGAATCAGACGCATGATTGCTTCGTTTGCAAACCAAGGCATCGTCATTATCGGCGCTGTTGTCGTAGTAGTAGAGCTACTTGATAACGGCGGTAATGCGCGTTGCCTGCAGACTGAGTGATCGGAGTTCTATAGAAATATCCGGATCATAACACCCTGTAGCGTAAACGCTACAGGGTGTTTTTATCGCCAATCACAGCCATTTGCTGTTTGGAATAAAATCTTTGGCTTAAAAAGCTAAGAAAGGAGAACTAACGTATGCAAAACCGTGTACAAATCTTTGACACCACACTGCGAGACGGCGAACAGGCGCCGGGCTGCAGCATGAATCTGAAGGAAAAAATTGAGGTGGCGCGGCGGCTAGAGCTCCTGAAGGTGGACGTCATCGAGGCCGGCTTCGCCATATCATCTCCCGGTGATTTTGAGTCCGTGTCCGTCATCGCACAGACGATAAAGGAGTGCACAGTTGCATCGCTGGCGCGCTGTGCACAAAAGGACATTGACGCCGCTTATGATGCCTTACAGCACGCCGTTTCTCCGCGCATCCACGTCTTTATAGCGACGTCGCCGCTCCATATGGAGTATAAACTCCGTATGACTCCCGCGCAGGTTCTTGAAACGACAGTGCAGATGGTACGCTACGCAAAGACGCGCTGTGCAGATGTCGAATTCTCCGCGGAGGATGCGACCAGAAGCGATCCCGATTTTCTCGCGCAGGTCGTCAGAACAGCCATAGCCGCGGGCGCGGGCGTCGTCAACATTCCCGACACCGTCGGCTACACGACCCCTCAGGAAATGCGCGCGCTCATTGAGCACATCCGCGAGGCGGTCCCTGAGTCGGAGAAGATTGTTCTGTCGGTACACTGTCACAACGACCTTGGTATGGCGACGGCAAACTCCCTGGCAGGTGTTTTGGGCGGAGCGCAGCAGGTGGAGTGTACGGTTAACGGTTTGGGTGAACGCGCCGGAAACGCCCCGCTCGAGGAGGTTGTCATGGCCATCCGTACAAGACCGGATATTTATGGGGCTGCTACACGTGTCGACACCACGAAGATTCACTCCGCAAGCAAAGCCGTTTTCGGCGTCATCGGGCGGTCGGCGCCGCTCAATAAGCCTATTGTCGGCGCCAACGCTTTCGCCCACGAGGCCGGTATCCATCAGCACGGCGTTCTTGCCGACCGGCGCACCTACGAAATTATGACCCCTGAGTCCGTCGGTATATCCTCAAATCAGATGGTGCTCGGCAAGCATTCGGGACGCCATGCGTTTGAGGAAACCTTAAAGCGTCTCGGCTTCACTATGAATCAGGAGGAGCTGACCGATTGCTTTATGCGCTTCAAGGAGCTTTGCGATAAGAAAAAGACCGTTTCAGACAAGGACATTGAGGCGCTTGCGCGCAACCGTATCCCTGTGCAAAACGCGTTGTATGTTCTAAAAGGCTTTTCCGTCCACGCCGGGAGCTCTGATGCGGCGACCGCTGTCATCACTCTTGAAAAAGATGGGGTGACGCGTGAGGAGGTATCGCTCGGCAACGGGCCGGTAGACGCCGCATACAGGGCTGTCGATAAAATCATCGGTCCCCCGGCATATACCTTTGAAAATTATGCAATTCAATCGGTGTCCGAGGGCAAGGACAGCTTAGGCGAGGTTGTGACCGCTCTGCGATATGAGGACAAAATTTTCACCGGGAAGGGTCTTTCAACCGATGTCATCGAGGCGAGTATTTTAGCATTTATTCAGGCGCAAAACAAGCTTTTGGAGCATAGCGGAAAGGGGGTCTTATAATGGGCATGACAATGACGCAGAAAATTCTCGCCGCACACTGCGGCAAAGAGGAGGTAAGCGCGGGGGAAATCATCATGGCTCAAGTAGATATGGTGCTGGGCAACGACATCACATCACCGATCGCCATAGAGGAAATCAAAGCGAGCGGCAGCGGTGTTTTTGACCGCGAAAAAATAGCGCTGGTCATGGATCATTTTACCCCGAATAAGGACATGAAGGCCGCCGAACAGTGCAAGACGGTACGCGATTTTGCCCGCGAATACGACATCAGGCATTTCTTCGATGTCGGTGAAATGGGCATTGAGCACGCGCTGCTCCCCGAAAAGGGACTTGTGAAGAGCGGCGATCTCATTATCGGCGCGGATTCGCACACCTGCACCTACGGCGCGCTTGGCGCGTTTTCGACCGGTGTCGGTTCGACCGATATGGCTTACACCGCTGCGACCGGCAAGGTTTGGCTCAAGGTGCCGTCGGCGCTGCGTTTTCACCTGAAAAACAAGCCGAATAAGTGGGTGAGCGGCAAGGACGTTATTCTGAACATCATCGGGACAATCGGTGTCAGCGGTGCGCGGTACCGCTCCATGGAATTCGCCGGCGATATGACGGGGCTTTCCATGGATGACCGCTTTACGATTGCCAATATGGCCATTGAGGCAGGGGCGAAAAACGGCATTTTCCCGGCTGACGATGTGACGAGAGCGTATGAGCGCGAACGGGGAAACCGTACCATGTCGTACATGGCCGATTGGGATGCCGGTTACGACGATACCTATGAAATTGATCTCGCGTCGATTCGTCCGACAGTAGCCTTTCCTCATTCGCCGGACAACATCCGTTTGGTTGACGAGGCGGGAGAGATTCCCGTTGACCAGGTCGTCATCGGCTCGTGCACCAACGGCAGACTCGGCGATTTGGCAGCCGCCGCTGCGGTGCTCAAGGGGCAAAAGGTCAACAAAAACTGTCGGGTGCTGATTTTCCCCGCGACGCAGAAAATCTATTTAGAGGCCATCGAAAAAGGTTATATTCAGACCTTTATCAAGGCGGGCTGCGCCGTTTCGACGCCGACCTGCGGACCGTGCCTCGGCGGCCATATGGGCATCCTTGCCGCCGGAGAACGCGCCGTTTCAACAACCAATCGCAACTTTGTCGGGCGTATGGGACATACGACGAGTGAGGTGTATCTGGTCAGCCCGGCTGTCGCCGCGGCGACGGCAATTGCCGGAAGACTCTTGACACCGGAAAGGATAGGGTTATAATGAAAGTTACCGGTAAAGTAATCAAGTACGGCGACAACATCGATACCGATGTCATTATTCCGGCGCGTTATTTGAATTGCGCTGACGAGAGAGAGCTTGCCGCCCACTGCATGGAGGATCTTGACAGCAGTTTTGTTAAAAGGGTGAAAGCGGGCGATATTCTTGTCGCCGGGAAAAATTTCGGCTGCGGTTCATCGCGTGAGCACGCGCCTCTGTCCATCCGGGCAAGCGGGATTGCCTGTGTCGTAGCGGCGGACTTTGCCCGCATTTTCTATCGCAACGCCATTAACATCGGCCTGCCGATTATCGAGTGCCCCGAAATTTATGAGGAGTGCACGGAGGGTGATACGCTCAAAATCGACTTCGATACCGGCGAGATCGTCAACAAGACCAAAAACAAGCGTTACAAGACGTTCCCGTTTCCTCCGTTTTTACAGGAGATAATAAGCAACAGGGGGCTTATGAATACGCTGCGCTCAGAAAAGGAGAAAGGCTATGAAGTATAGAGTAGCGCTGATTGAGGGCGATGGCATCGGTCCGGAGGTAGTAAATGCGGCGGTCAAGGTGCTCGAAAAAATCGGGAAGGCCTATGGTCATACTTTTGAATTCCAATCGGTTATTGCCGGGGGCATAGCTATAGATAAAACGGGGCAGCCCCTCCCGGCAGAGAGCGTTTCCATTTGCCGCGCGTGCGACGCAGCGCTGCTCGGGGCGGTCGGCGGCCCGAAATGGGATACCCTGCCCGGCGACAAACGGCCGGAAAAGGCGATTTTGGGGCTGCGTAAGGAACTGGGGCTATATACAAATCTTCGCCCGGCGTCTTTGTTCAACGCGCTCGCCTCAGATTCACCTCTTCGAAAGGACATCGCCGAAAAGAGCTTTGATTTGCTCATTGTCCGGGAACTTAACGGGGGTCTCTACTATGGAAAACGCGGCCGCACCGGCGAGGGTGTGAACGAAACCGCATATGACACGGAAAGCTATTCCCGCGCCGAAATCGAGCGCATCGGAATCAAGGCCTTTGAGCTGGCGGGAAAACGCAGAAAGCGCCTTGTCAGTGTAGACAAGGCCAACGTCCTTGAAAGCTCGCGGCTCTGGCGCGAAACGATGCACGACTTAGCAAAGAATTTCCCTCAGATTGACTATTCCGATATGCTTGTTGACAACGCCGCCATGCAGCTGGTGAGAAATCCCACACAGTTCGATGTTATGGTGATGAGCAATCTCTTCGGCGACATTCTGTCCGACGAGGCTTCGGCGCTCACCGGTTCCATCGGGATGCTTCCGTCGGCATCGGTGGGGGATGGTTCGTTCGGGCTGTATGAGCCGATTCACGGCTCGGCACCCGATATCGCGGGGCAGGGGAAGTGTAATCCCCTCGCGGCAATTCTGTCCGCTGCCATGATGCTGAGATATTCGTTTTCGCTGTCCGAAGAGGCGGCACGGATAGAATTGGCCGTTCTTGAGACGCTTCAGAGCGGACTGCGTACTGCGGACATCGCAAAAAGCGCTCCGGCTGTATCGACAGCCGTCATGACCGAAAAAATACTCAGCAATATACAATAATTCCCCGGAAAAGAGGAGTATCCTATGATTTTAAGCGGTGCACAAATTTTAATGGAAGAACTTGTCCGTCACGGCGTCAAGACAGTATTCGGCTATCCGGGCGGCGCGGTGCTCGATATTTATGACGAGCTTCTGAAATACGCAGAAAAAATTCAGCATGTAATTACGGCGCATGAGCAGGGAGCCGCCCACGCTGCCGACGGCTACGCGCGCGTTACGGGAAAACCGGGCGTCGTCATTGCCACAAGCGGTCCGGGCGCGACAAATCTCGTGACCGGCATCGCCAACGCCTATCTTGATTCCGTCCCTATGGTGGCAATCACCGGAAATGTCGCTGTTCCTCTTCTCGGGCGCGACAGCTTTCAGGAGGTAGATATCGTCGGTATCACCCAGCCGATTGTCAAGCACAGCTACAGTGTGCGTGAGGCATCAGACCTCGAATTTATCATCGCGGAGGCGTTTCTGATTGCCTCGAGCGGACGCAAGGGACCGGTGCTGATTGATATTTCTAAGACCGCGCAGCGGGAAAAGTGCGAATATCACGGCGGGTATACGTTTCCCGCGCCGACTCCAAGGGACGTACCGCCTCTGGATAGGGCGCTCGAGGCGATAAAGAACGCCAAAAGACCGTACATCTACTGCGGCGGCGGCGTTTTGGCGGCGAAAGCCGAAAAAGAGCTGATTGCCCTTTCTCAAAAGCTTTCAGCACCCATCGGGCTGAGCATGATGGGGCTGACCGCCGTGCCAAAGTCCTATGATTTGAATCTCGGCGTATGCGGTATGCACGGAAAATACGCCGCCAACATCGCGCAGTCCGAAGCGGATTTAATGATTGCGGTTGGCGTACGCTTTTCCGACAGGGCGACGGGCGACACCCGTGAGTACGTTAAAAACTGTACGGTCATACACATTGACATCGACGAGGCGGAACTGGGAAAGAATTTGCCGTCCATCATCGATCTGTGCGGCGATGCCAAAGCCATTCTTCTTGCACTTATTAAAAATATTCCGCCGTTTCACAACGAGGAATGGGTACAGAGCGTTCTTAAGTGTAAGGCACAGGATTCTTTGGACGCCGTCGGCGAGGCGTTTACCCCGCAGAACATTATCCGCTTCGTGCAGAGCCGATTTTCGGATGATACCGTCGTCGCCACCGACGTCGGGCAGCATCAGATGTGGGTCATGCAGCACTACGGCTTTGAAAAACCGGGAAAGCTCCTTACCTCCGGAGGACTGGGGACGATGGGTTTCGGGCTGGGCGCCGCTATCGGGGGCTGTATCGCCGACAGGAAGCGCACCGTACTCTTTACCGGCGACGGCAGCTTCGGTATGAATCTCAACGAAATGGCAACCGCCGTATCGCAGAATTTGCCGCTTGTCATCATCATCCTCAACAACGGCGTGCTCGGCATGGTACGTCAGTGGCAGACGATGTTCTACGACGGCCGCTACGCCTCAACCACCCTTCACCGCAAGACCGACTTTTCAAAGCTTGCCGAGGCGTTCGGTGCTGCGGGGCGCACGATTTGTACTATGGAAGAACTAAAAGCCGTATTCGATGAAGGTTTTCCCGAAGGGCCTATTGTCCTCGACTGCCAAACGGATAGGGATGAAAAAGTTTTCCCCATGATCCCGCCGCAGGGCTCGGTCAGGGAAATTGTCACACAGTAAGGAGAAATTCGTTATGGAAGAACGGTTTACGGTCAGCCTGCTTGTCACCAACCATTACGGCGTCTTGAACAGGATTGCCGGTCTGTACGGCAAGCGCTGCTACAATATTGACAGTTTGTCTGTCGGGGAAACCGAGGACCCGCGCCTGTCGCGCATGACTATTGTTTCCACCGGCGACGAATACACGAAAAGTCAGGTCATCAAGCAGCTCAATAAGCTTTATGACGTCAAGCACGCGGTTTTACTTGAGGAAGAGGATGCCGTTTCGGTGGAGCATCTGCTCATCAAGCTACGAACCGACGGCGACGGCGGTCAAAAGGTTGCCGCGCTGTTAAACGGATACAGCGGCAGGATCGTCTTTATCGGCGAGCACTATATCATCGCCGATATGACGGGTACACCGCAGAAAACCCGAGAGTTCATTGAGCAGTGTATCCCCCTCGGCATCGTCGAGCTGTGCCGTTCAGGAAGTCTATCGCTTTCAAAGACGGAAAAACTGGTTTTAAGCCCGCATGAAGTATTGGACTGACGCTTTGGACAGCGGATAAAAAATTTTGGGAGGACTTCGTCTTCGCCTAATTAAATATAATCAATAACAGGAGGAATAGTTTATGTCAACAATGTACTACGAAAAGGATTGCGATCTCAGTTTGCTCAAAGGAAAAACCGTCGCCGTCATCGGATACGGCAGTCAGGGGCACGCTCACGCGCAGAATCTGCGTGACAGCGGCGTAGCGGTCGTTATCGGTCTGTACGAGGGCTCGAAAAGCGCCGAACGCGCCAAGGAAGACGGCTTCACCGTCTATAACACCGAGGACGCCGTTAAGAACGCGGACATCGTCATGATGCTCGTCAACGATGAAAAAATGGCGAAAATCTATGCGGACAAAGTCGCTCAGAACTTAAGAAGCGGTATGGTCCTCTGCTTTGCCCACGGTTTCAACATTCACTTCAAACAAATTGTCCCGCCCGCTGACATAAGCGTTATCATGATTGCCCCTAAAGGACCGGGGCACACCGTACGCAGCCAATATCAGGAGGGCAAAGGCGTGCCGGACCTGATCGCGGTGTATCAGGACTGCGACGGCAAGGCGCACGATATTGCGCTCGCGTATGCTTTAGGCATCGGCGGCGCGCGTGCAGGTGTGCTGGAGACCACCTTCAAGGAGGAGACCGAAACCGATCTGTTCGGCGAGCAGTGCGTACTGTGCGGCGGCGTGTCGGCATTGATGAAGGCAGGCTTTGAAACGCTCGTCGAGGCGGGTTATCAGCCGGAAAGCGCCTATTTTGAGTGCGTTCACGAAATGAAGCTCATCATTGACCTCGTTGTCAAGGGCGGTCTCTCCTTCATGCGCTACTCAATCAGCGACACCGCCGAGTACGGCGATTATTGTGTCGGCGACCGCATCATCACCGCCGATACAAAGAAAGAAATGAAAAAGGTATTGGGCGAGATACAGAGCGGCGAGTTTGCGAAAAAGTGGATTGACGAGTACAAGGCCGGAGAACCTACGTTTAAGAAACGCCGTGCGGAAGAGTCCCAGATGCTCGTTGAAAAGGTCGGCGCCGAGCTGCGCGAGAAGATGAGCTGGAAGCCCGGACGCGATAAGTAAGAGGAGATCATCATGGCCAACAGACTGCAATTAGACGATGTTTCAAGCGCTCCGAAACGCGCACTGTTCAAGGCGATGGGGTACACCGACAGCCAGCTTGAGCGGCCGATTATCGGAATAGTCAACTCGTTTAACGAGATTGTACCCGGACATATCCATCTGAAAAATATCGCGCAGGCGGTTAAAGAGGGCGTCCTCATGGCCGGCGGTACGCCGGTGGAGTTCAATACAATCGCCGTCTGCGACGGTATCGCTATGGGGCATGAGGGGATGGGCTATTCCCTGCCCTCGCGCGAAATAATCGCCGACAGCGTCGAGTGCATGGTGCGCGCGCATCGCTTTGACGCGCTCGTCTTTATCCCCAACTGTGATAAAATTATTCCCGGGATGCTCATGGCTGCCGCGCGGCTGAATCTGCCATCCATATTCGTTTCGGGAGGACCGATGCTCTCGTTGGACGGCACCGATCTTAACACGGTGTTCGAAGCGGTCGGGGCGTACCACGCCGGCAAGCTGTCCGAAGAGGCACTCACCTGCCTTGAGGGAGAGGCGTGCCCGGGCTGCGGCTCGTGCTCGGGGATGTTCACAGCCAATTCCATGAACTGTCTCTGTGAGGCGCTCGGCATCGCCTTACCCGGCAACGGTACCATACCGGCTGTCTACGCGGCGCGCTTGCGCCTCGCAAAAAGCGCCGGAATGAAGATTATGGAGCTGTATGAAAGAAATATCTGCCTCTCCGACATCATTACCCCACGCGCGCTGATAAACGCGCTGACGGTCGATATGGCTTTAGGGTGCTCGACGAACTCGGTACTACACCTGTTTGCCCTTGCCCATGAGCTGAAGCTCGATATCAACCTCCGTACGGTTAATGAGGTCAGCTCCCGTACGCCGAACCTCTGCCGCCTCGCTCCTGCCGGAAAGCACCATATGCAGGACCTCGGTGCCGCGGGCGGCGTGTACGCCGTCATGAGCGAGCTTGTAAAGCTTAGGCTTTTGTCCGAGGATGTATTGACCGTCACGGGGTTGCCGCTTAAAAAAGCGTTGGAAGGGCATACAATCACGGATAACACGGTAATTCATCCGTGTTCAAAACCCCTGTCACCGACCGGCGGCCTTGCCGTACTGTTCGGCAATCTTGCCGAAAACGGCGCAGTCGTCAAAAGAAGCGCAGTCAAGGATTCCATGCTGCAATTTACCGGTGTGGCACGCGTCTTTGATAAAGAGGAGGATGCGGTGGCAGCCATTTTTGGCGGGAAAATCAAGGCGGGAGACGTCGTTGTCATCCGTTACGAGGGACCGGCGGGCGGTCCCGGTATGCGCGAAATGCTCTCCCCGACGTCGGCTATCGCCGGTATGGGGCTTGACGAAGCGGTAGCGCTGATTACTGACGGGCGCTTTTCCGGTGCGACGCGCGGAGCGGCTATCGGGCACGTTTCTCCCGAGGCGGCGTCCGACGGCACCATCGCCTATGTCCGCGACGGCGATAAAATTAAAATCGACATTCCTGCGTATTCCTTAGAGCTGCTCGTCTCCGAAGAGGAGCTGGAGGACAGGCGGCAGACACCGCCGAAAAAGCCTAACCGCGGCGTTACCGGCTATTTGGAGCGGTACGTCAGCCGTGTGGCATCAGCCGATAAGGGCGCCGTATTGATTTGAGAGGGAACATATGCTGACACTTGACAGGGTGTATCTTGCCGGCAGGGTCTTAAAAGACGTTGTCAAAAAGACGGATTTGATTTATGCCCCGGCCATGTCGCCGGACTGTGAGGTCTACTTAAAATCTGAAAACCTCCAGCGCACCGGCTCGTTTAAAGTGCGCGGCTCCTATTTTAAGATTGCCGGTATGACCGAGGAGGAACGCCGAAAAGGCGTGGTGGCTTGCTCGGCGGGCAATCACGCGCAGGGCGTCGCTCTTGCCGCAGAGAGCTTCGGGGTCAGTGCGTCCATTTTCCTCCCCGCAACCGCGCCTCTGTCTAAGATTGAGGCAACGCGACGCTACGGGGCGCAAATCCGTTTGATTGACGGCGTCTATGACGACGCCTATGCCGCCGCACTAAAGTTTCGAGACGAAACGGGTGCCGTATTTGTCCATCCGTTCGATGACGAAGACGTCATAGCCGGTCAGGCAACGGTCGCCTTAGAGCTTATGGAGCAGCTTCCCGACATGGACGCGGTCGTTGTGCCGGTCGGGGGAGGGGGACTTATCTCCGGCATCGCCTATGCCATAAAAACGATGAAACCGTCCTGCAAGGTCTATGGCGTTCAGGCGGCAGGCGCAGCCAGCATGCGCGAATCCATGCAGAAAAAGAGCTGCCAGTGTCTGGATAAGGTGTGTACGTTCGCCGATGGAACGGCGGTTAAAAAGCCGAGCCAGCTGACCTACGAAATGTGTATGAAGTATGTTGATGAAATCGTCACCGTTACCGAGGACGAGGTCGCGACGGCGATTCTGCGGCTTATTGAGCAGCACAAGCTTGTCGCCGAGGGGGCGGGCGCATTGTCTGTCGCCGCGGTGCTGTTCGGAAGGCTGCCCTTAAAGGGCAAAAAGGTCTGTGCGGTCGTATCTGGCGGCAACATTGACGTCAATATTTTGTCCAGAGTCATCAACCGTGGTCTGCTCAAATCAGGGCGGCTGACGAACCTGACCATTGAGCTGATTGATAAGCCCGGTCAGCTGAAGGACGTTTCGGCCATCATTGCAAAATGCGGGGCAAACGTGGTCAGCGTCCAGTACACGCCGGGCGGCGAAAATATGGACATTAACGGCTGCTATTTAAAAATTGCCATGGAAACGCGCGATCATAATCATCTTGAAGAAATCCGCAAAGCGCTGAGAGCCGAGGGCTTTCAGCTGCATGATATGATTTAAGGAGGAAAGCATTATCAGAAAGATTAAAACACCCGACGCCCCACGTCCGATCGGACCGTACAGTCAGGCGATTGCGGCAAACGGCTTTCTGTTCTGCTCGGGACAAATCGCGTTAGATCCGAAACATGAGGATATGGTCGGCGTTACGGCTGCCGAACAGACCGAACGCGTTTGTGAAAATGTGAAGGCGATTCTGTCGGCAGCGGGACTGACCTTTGACGACGTTGTCAAGACGACCTGCTACGTTGTCGAGGCAAAGGATTTCAGCGCCTTTAACACCGTCTACGCACGGTATTTCACCTCTGATCCGGCGCGGTCAACCGTCTTTGTCAAGGCACTCCCTAAAGGGGCACTCGTTGAAATCGAAATCACCGCGCAGACAAGAATCTGATAAAAAGACGCTCTGAGGCTTAAAGCTTCAGAGCGTTTTTTATATTCACAGCAGTTTCAGAAATGTCGGCGTTATAAAATGTATAGTCGCTCCATTCTTTGTACAGTGCTTCGCGTTCAGCGTAGAGCTGATGCGGAGATTTTTGAAAAGAAAGCGGACGCCCGCTTGTGTCAAGCTTATCAAGGTCGTAGTTTAGCAGCACAACCGTTCCGTTTTGGGCGAGCCAATACCGGTTTTCCGGCACCGTGACAACGCCGCCGCCTGCGGCGATGACCGCGCCGCTCTGCTTACCGATTTTCTTTAATACCGCAGTTTCTATATCCCGAAAGGCTTTTTCACCTTTTCGCTGAAATATTTCGGGAATGCTCATACAGGCTTTTTCACGTACAAGCTCATCCGTGTCAATAAACGGTCTATCGGTAAGCGTTGCCAGCGTTCTTCCGACAGAGGATTTGCCGCAGCCGGGCATCCCGATGAGGACGACATTTTTTGTCTGCCTCATTAAAATATTCGTTACTTCCTTAATTTTACTGTCCGGGAGCGTTTGTCCGGTGAACTGCTCGCTTGCCGCCTTGGCTTGCGCGACAAGCATCAGCAGCCCGTTTCGGGCCGGAATGCCGATCATGCGTGCGTCAAACAACAGCCTTGTTTCAGACGGATTATAAATCATGTCGAGCACGAGGGCGCACGCCGTGAACGGTTTTAAATCGATAGGGCAAACCCCCGTCTGCGGGTACATGCCGACAGGGGTGGTATTGACAATCAGCTTTGCGTCCGTGTGACGAAACAGGTTTTCGTAATTGTTCTCTCCGGTTCGAGAAACGGTAACTGTTTTTATACCGCTGTCGGTCAGCACCGTGCGCACCGCCTTTTCCGTGCCGCCGCTGCCGAGAATCAGCGCCTTTTGCCCTCTAAGACACTCGGCGTCTGCGCCGAGCAGAGCGTGAAATCCGAAGTAATCCGTGTTGTCGCCGAAATATGTCCCGTCGGGCCGGCGTATTACCGTGTTAACGCTGCCGATCTTTTCGGCACGTTTTGACAGTGCGGAGCAGTAAGGCATGACCGCGGTCTTATACGGAATGGTTACGTTGAAGCCGTCGAGGGTATTTTCACGCATAAACGCGTCAAGCTGATCACTCTTAAGAGGATAGAGCCGATACTCATAATCGCCGAGATATTCGTGTATCGGCACGGAAAAGCTGTGGCCGAGCGGATACCCTATCAGTCCGAATCTCACCTAAACCACCTCGGAATAGCTGCCCAAATACTTCATCGACAGGCACAGCTCATCAAGACTGCCGAACACCTCCATGAAGCGGTCCTCGTATACAGACGTTTCAAGATCGAAATAAAACATGAACTCAAAGTCGCTGTTAGGGAGCGGACGGCTTTCCAGCTTGATCAGGTTAATGCCTAAAGCGTAAAAGCGTGACAGCGCCCGGTACAGCGAACCGGGCTTATGCGGAAGCACCATCATGATGCTCGTCTTGTCCGCGCCGGGATATATTTCAAGGTTTTTGGAAATGCAGATGAAGCGGGTGTAATTGTTGCCCGAATCCTGCACCGACTCCTTGATACAGGAGAGCCCATAGATTGCCGCGCACGAACGGCTTGACAGCGCGGCGGCATCCTTGCGACCGGATTCGAATACGAGCTTGGCTGCCTCGGCGGTGTTCTCACAGGTGGTAATTTTTACGTTGCCAAGCGTTTTGATGAAATCGCCGCACTGCGCGACAGCCTGTTCGTGGGTAATGATTTCCTTAATGTCCGTAAGCTTCACGTCGCTGCCTGCGAGCAGACAGTGGTCAACCTTGATGCGCGTGCTGCGTACGATACTGAAATCGTATTTCATCATGAGGTCGTAAATTTTATTGACGGAGCCCGCCGTGCTGTTTTCGAGCGGCAGGACGCCATAGCGGCAGAGTCCCTGCGCGATGGCGGAAAACACGCCCTCAAAGGAATTGAAATACATCAGGTTCGGCGCGTGAAACAGCTTTTCGCAGGCCTGCTGTGAGTATGCGCCCTCAACGCCTTGACACGCAACGAGCGCTCTGCCGGGAAACGCCTTTTCGGTATGCTCTATAGCGTCCTTAAGCTTTCGCTGTAAATCGTTCAGCCCGGTAGTCATGCACTTTTTTTGATAAGCACGGCTTAGCTCAAAAATGGTTGCATAGAGCGGGTCGGTATACATCGAAAGCGCGTCGCCCGCTTTAGCGGCGATGGCGGCAAGCTTCTCGCGCTCACGCATGGGGTCGCTGACAGGCAAGTTGCTTTCTTTTTTATAGGCGGCAATCTTCGCCGCGATGTCCATGCGCTCTGAAAAGAGCTTGACCATTTGATCGTCAATGACGTCAATTTGCTCTCTATAATTTTGCAAATCCATGTTGATTCTCCTTATCGATACATTTTATCTTCTAAAAATGCGTCATAAACGGCAATTGCCGCGGCGGCTTCCACACAGGGAACCGCTCTCAGGGCGATACAGGGGTCATGCCGTCCCGTAATCTCAAGCATATCGGTTTCCATCCTGCTAAGACTGACAGTGGTTTGTATCTTAGCAATCGACGGAGTCGGCTTGACAGCCGCCTTGAAGAGCAACGGCATACCCGTCGAAATCCCGCCCAAAATGCCGCCGTGGTGGTTTGCGGATGTGACAATCTTGCCGTCCTTAACGGCGAAGGGGTCGTTATGTTCGCTGGCGCGCATGGCGGCGCAGGCAAAACCGCTGCCGAATTCAATACCCTTGACGGCGGGTATGCCGAATACGATGTGCGCGATTCGGTTCTCTAAACCCTCGAACATCGGATCACCGAGCCCGGCGGGAAGTCCTAAAACGGCGCATTCGATGACGCCGCCTATCGAGTCGCCCTCGCTTTGAACCTGCTTAATCAGCGCCGCCTGTTTTTCCCCGGCGGCTTTCTTGATAACGGGCAAAGGACGGCTTTGTATCGCCTCTATATCCGCAAAGCTGACGCCAATCGGATCAAAGGGCGTGTCGCAGACATTCCCGACGCTCAGAAGATGCGCCCCGATACGGATACCCTCTTTATGGAGCAGCTGCAGGCAGATGCCTCCGGCGATGACGAGCGGCGCAGTCAATCTTCCTGAGAAGTGGCCGCCGCCCGCCATGTCCGCGGCTCCGCCGTATTTTACTGCCGCGGTGAAATCGGCGTGACCCGGACGGGGCTTATCTGCGAACGGTGCGTAGTCGCCGCTGTGCGCGTCGGTGTTGCGGATGATTGCCGCCAGCGGCGCGCCGCAGAGCCTGCCTTCGGCTACGCCGGACAAAATCTCTAACTCGTCGGACTCACACCGCCGTGTGCCTAAGGGATTTGCCGCGGGAGAGCGCCGCCGGACGAAAGCTGTCAGTGCTTCCATGTCGAGGACGTGCCCCGCCGGAAGCCCGTCGATGACGACGCCGACGGCGGATGCGTGGGATTGCCCAAAAATTGAAATGCGAATATTCTTACCGAATGAGGAGCTCATAAGGTTTCCTCCTTTGTGACAGGTGCGCCGAGCGCCGCGAGTTCTTCAAAAAACGTGGGATAGGACTTATTGACCGCCTGCGCGTTTTCGATAATTACAGGCTCTTCGCAGAGAACCGCCGCGCAGGCAGCCGCCATTGCGATGCGGTGGTCGCCGTGGGAATCGATCGTACCGCCCCTTAAAGCGCCGGTCCCGCGGATGACGAGCCCGCCGCCGTCCTCTTCGATATCCGCACCGAGCGCCGAAAGCGTCCTTACCACGGTGAACAGACGGTCGCTCTCTTTGAGTTTCAGCCGCTCGGCGTTAACGATACGGGTCACGCCGCTTGCCGCGGCGGCAACGACACACAGGGCGGGGACTAAGTCGGGGATTTTGAGCGCGTCTATGTTGAGCCCCGAGAGTGCTCCGCTTTTTACGGTCACGCCGGTTTCCTTTTCGGTGACGTCTGCCCCGAAGCGTTTCAGAAGAGCGCCTACCGAACGGTCACCCTGCGCCGAGAGGAGAGAGAGCCCGCTGATGGTGACGCTTCCCCTTACTGCGGCGGCGCATAGGAAAAATGCGGCGTTCGACCAGTCGCCCTCGGCGGCGGCGCATTTCGGGGAGCGGTAGACTTGTTCTCCCGGAACGAAATAAACATTTTCACCGGTTTCAATTTTAATGCCGAACCGCGAGAGTACATCGAGTGTCATATCGACATACGGTCTTGACTGAAGCGGGCTTGTGAGAGTAATCTTACTGTCTCCCTTAAGCAGCGGCAGGGCAAAGAGCAATCCGGAAACATATTGTGACGAGATATTGCCGGGGAGGTCAAAAAGGCCGTTTTTCAGCTGCCCCTCTACGCTCACCGTCGTTGTACCTTTGCCCGAAAGCTGCGCACCGTGCTCTAAGAGAAGTGTCCAAAGCGGTTCTATCGGGCGTTCGGGCAACCGTCCGCGTAGGTTGAAGCGTGCGGTTCTGCCCAGCGCACAAGCAAGAGGCAGTAAAAAACGGAACGTAGAGCCGCTTTCAAAGCAGTCGAGGGTGCAGGCAGCGGTTGGGGTATTTTTCGGCAAGACCATAAACCCTCCGGGGACGCGTAAAATGTCGGCGCACAGTGCGTTCAGGCAGTTTGCCGTAGCACTTATATCCTCGGACACCGTCGCACATTGTATTTTTGTTTCCCCATTAGATAGGGCAGCGCCGATCAGCAGCCGATGCACGTCGGATTTTGAGGCGATCGCCGCAATGGTACCGCACGGCGAAAACGGGGCGATCGAAGCTCTCATACGCTTTCCTTCCGGGATAACCCCAACCGCAAAAATTCCCGCGCTTCATCGAGCGTAACGGTCTTGAGTACGCTCTCCCCGACGGCTCTCGGAACAACAAGGGTGATTTTACCTGCACTGCGTTTCTTGTCGGAAAGCATCGCTGTTATCAGCGCCTCCTCGCCGAAGTCGGTCATCGTCGGCAAATGATATTGTTTAAGCATAGCCGTGATGTCATTAAGGCAATGGGCATAACAAATTTTCTTTTTTACACAGGCGGCAGTAATGAGTGACAGCCCAATGGCGACGGCGCTGCCATGAGGAATCGTATAATCGCTGCATTGTTCGACAGCGTGGCCGAAGGTATGCCCAAGGTTCAGAAGGTGCCTCAGACCGATGTCGCGCTCGTCGGCGGCGACGATTTCACGCTTGATTTCGACGCAGCGCGTAATGATGTCGCGGATGTTCAGTTTTTCGGGATTTTTCAATCGGTCGAACAGCTCGGTATCACATATGACCGCGTACTTGATAATCTCGGCAAAACCGTTAGCGCGCTGTTCTTCGTCAAGCGTTTTCAAAGTATCACAGTCACAGATGACAAGCTCCGGTTGATAGAACGCTCCCGCCATGTTTTTGCCGAAAGCGAGGTCAATGGCCGTCTTGCCTCCGATTGAGGAATCGACGGCGGCAAGCAATGTCGTCGGTATCTGCACAAGGCGGATGCCTCGAAGGTATACCGCCGCGGCAAAACCGGCAAGGTCCCCAGTAACCCCGCCCCCGAGGGCGAACACGGCGTCCGACTGTGACAGATGGTTTTCGGCAAGAAAGTTTAATAGGGCTATAAACGTTTCGGCGTTTTTGGAGGACTCGCCGTGGGGAAAAACAAATTTCACCGTCTCAAAACCAACTTTGTTTAAGGATTCTGACAATGTATCCGCGTATAGACCATTGACGGTATCGTCGGTGACAATTGCCGCCTTGCCGGCGGGAAAGCGCTGTAAAGCGAGCATACCGGCGTTCTCGAGCAGCCCCTCTCCGATAAACACGGGATACGTTTTACTGGGTGTTTTGACCGAAATGGTATTCATCTGCCGTCCACCTTTTCTTTGAGTTCGCTGCCCTCGGCAAGAAGCGTGCACAGCACTGCGGCTTCGCCTGAGGACAACGCTTGTCTGTACTGAGACAAATGCTCGATAAGGATATCAAGCTCAACGACAAGATTATCGGCGTTCTCCATGAACAGCCCGGTCCACATAGCGGGATTCAGGCGGGCAACCCGTGTCAAATCCTTATAGCTGCCCGCCGAAAAGCCCTGATGGGAAAGCGCCGACGGACTTTTAATATAGGCGTTGGAAACGATGTGCGCCAACTGCGAGGTAAAGGCAATCAGTTCATCGTGCTTTTTTGCGGTGATGGCAGAAATTTGTCCGAAGCGCACCGGTTCTAACAGTTTTTTAACGCGTTCGAGCAGCGCCATATCGTCGAATACGGGCGGAACGATAACCATACCCGCGCCGTCGAAGAGGTCGGGGGTGCTGCTGCGAAAGCCGCTGTTATGGGTTCCGGCCATCGGGTGTCCTCCGACAAACGTAAAGCCATATTGTTCGGCGAGCTTAAAACACTCCGTGCAGATTTTCCGCTTGGTGCCGCAGCAGTCGATGACGAGGGTGTGCGGCGCGATATGCGGGGCGGCTTCTTTGAGGTAGGCGACGGCGTCGTCGGGGTAGAGGGCGATAAACAGACCGTCACACGCCGCGATATTATCGAAGCTCAGCGCCTTGTCAATGGCACCGAAAAGAGCGGCGATATCGGTAATTCGGGAGTCGGCGTCAAAGCCGAAAACAGTTACGGACGGGTCTCGCTTATATGCTTTGGCGAGAGATCCACCGATAAGCCCCAGACCCACAATGCCGATGTTCATGATAATAGCGCCTCCCGCACCTTATTTACCCGCGCGGCGACCTCGGCAAATTGTGTCGGGGTCAGCGACTGCGCGCCGTCGCACAGCGCATGCTCGGGGTCATTATGCACCTCGATGAGCAGACCGTCGGCTCCGGCAGCCGCCGCGGCGACAGCCATGGTCGGCACTATGCGGGAAATCCCCGTGGCGTGGCTGGGATCGACGACGACCGGCAGGTGCGACAGCTCGTGAAGCATCGGTACCGCCGACAGATCGAGTGTGTTTCTTGTGTAGGTTTCTATTGTACGGATACCGCGCTCGCAGAGAATGACGTTTTCGTTGCCGCTGGCCATGATGTACTCGGCGCTCATGAGCAGTTCCTTAAGAGTATTCGCCAGTCCCCTCTTAAGCAGGATGGGGTTTTTCAGCTTGCCAAGCTCCTTGAGCAAATCAAAGTTCTGCATATTGCGTGCGCCTACCTGAATCAAATCGACGTCCAGGAACATTTCAATATCACTGATGTTCATAATCTCAGTGACGATGGGCAGCCCCGTCTCTTTACGCGCTTCCCTTAAAAGCTCAAGCCCGTCTGAGCGCAGACCCTGAAAATCGTAGGGGGAAGTACGGGGTTTGAACGCGCCTCCGCGCAGAAGCCCCGCCCCGGATGCTTTGACACTTTGCGCGACGCCGATGACCTGCTCGCGCGACTCAACCGCGCACGGTCCGGCAATGATTTGAAAATGACCGCCCCCAAACTTATGTCCGCTGACGTCAACAATCGAATCCTGCGCGTGGAACTTGCGGTTCGCCTTTTTGAAGGGCTCGCTGATGCGTGTAACCGATTCGATGATGGACAGGCTTTCGAGCAGCCCGATATCGATTTCACTCGTATTGCCGATAAGCCCGATGATGCACTGATATTTTCCCTCGGAAATGTTGACCTCCAGCCCCAGGCTTTTGAACCAGTCGCAAAGGTGCTCGCGCTGCTCGAGTGTCGTGCCTTGTTTTAATACAGCAATCATGGTATTCGCTCCTTAAAAAAAAATAATTAACTGATTGTGAAATTATATAATCCACTTGTTTTATACGGAATTTAAAGAGTAAAGCCGCACAGTGTGATTCTGGTGCGGAAGGCCGCACAGAGGGTACCCAAAGAGTAAAGCCGCACAGTGTGATTCTGTGCGGCCCTTACGCTTAACAATATGCGTCAGCAATCAGGATTTTTCAGCACAAATCACTCTTACCCCGTGTAAAAAGGTAAAAGTAAAAGTAAGAATAGGTTTTTTTCGTGCAGGTAAATTTCATGAGGTTTGTTCCTTTAAATTGCTAAACTGTGTGTTTTATTATTTGTAGCATATCTCCGTGTAAAAGTCAAGAGGTTTATTACAAACATTTTTTGCTTATTCACTCTTATTTTACAGGACGTCCGCAGTTCGGACAGACCATTGTACCTTTTTTCATTTTCGTTTGACAGGAGGGACATAGGACGCTGAAGTAACCGTCATCAAAATCGTCCTCATTGCTCCATTTTCTTCTTATTCTCGAAAACTTTTGCATGTTTTTAACATTAAGCGGACGCGCTGTCAGGCCTTGGCCTGCCTTTTGTTTTTTGCGGATTAAAATGAGCATAATCGCCGCAATCAAGAGCGCACCGATGACAACGGCGGCGGTAAGGCCGCTGCCCTTGAAGTTGCTGAAGGCAACGGAGTCGGTACTGCCCGAAGCGGTCGGGGCTATGACGGCGGCGGTTTCCAAAGCGGCGGTCGTACCGCCTGCCACTGCGGCTGTCGATACAGATGCGGCTGTCGATACGAATGCACTTTCGGTCTGAACGGCTGTTTCACCCGCAAGAACCCATTTGTAGATATATTGGCACTGCGCAATCTGGCCGTTGTTGTAGGACATGACATATATGGCTTTTTGGCCGCCCTTTTCACCTGTTCCCAGAGAACCGGACACCGTCAGCGCTGCCGTACCGGGCGACGCGGTCAGACAGGTATATTTCCCGTCTTTATCAGTCAGGTAACGGACGTCCCCGGAAACCGATGTAACGTCCTGCCCCGGTTTGCCGATATAGGCACAGATAGTGACCTGCGGGGAACTGCAGTTGACCGCTTCAATGATGGTGGCAACCAACTGAAGCTCTATAGCGCCGTCCTCTTTGACAGCGGGAACGCTCCAGGCGGTTGAGCATTTCTCATATTCTTTGTTTGCCCCCGCCGTGATAAACTCGGCGCTTTTTTCCGCCGGCGTCGTTTTAACACTACGGGTAAGACCTGTGTAGGGTTCCGAGGTACTCAGTATGCTGCAGTCAAAAACCCAGTGTCCGCTGTTTGCCGCCTGTACCGGGAGTGTCAGAACCGTCGCGGCCAGTAAAACGAGGATAGCCAATACCGCTGTAACCTTTTTCATGCAAACACCTCTTACCCATATTTATGCTGCACAGTACTCTAAAATATATTATACGGTAATACCTTTAGAATTGCTATAGCGGATAGGGATTTGTCATTGACATCTTTGGGTTTATTTGTCATTGACATTTCTTGGTTCAAAGGAGGCTGCGGATATTTTTATGGGCGTTTAAGATATGCTCGTACATCAGACGCTCGGCAAGCGCGCCGTCATGCGCTTCGACGGCGCTGAAAATCGCACGATGCTCCTGCACGGAGGGGACGGCGCGGCCATGCTTGCTGACCGACAGCTCGCGTACACGGCGGATATCCCGGTGCAGCGAAGAGAGCACCTGTGTCAGGATATGACTGCCGCTTGCCTTATAGAGCAGGCTATGAAAGCGCGAATCCAGCTGACGTACTTGTAAATAGTCCTTTTTGTTAACGTAGAATTCCTGGAGCTCCACAATACCGCGCATTTCCTCAAGCACGGCCTCGTCCGTATTTTCGGACGCCCATTTTGCGGCCAATCCCTCGACGACCATGCGTATGGCGTAGATATCGTCAATATCCTTTTCCGTGATACCGACAACCACCGCCCCACGGTTTTGGAGCGTGCGAACCAGCCCCTCTTGCTCAAGCTTGCCAATGGCCTCACGAACGGGTGTGCGGCTGACACCAAGTTCTTCAGACAGCTTGACCTCCGGCAGGGGGTCGCCCGCCTTGAAATCGCCGGTCAAAATGCTGTTCTGCAGTGCTTCATAAACTTGCTCGCTCAAGGAGCGGCGGGACAAGTCCGCGATATTCAGTTTCTTTAGCTTCGTTTCCATACTTCCTCCGTTAGCGAGTAAATCTGTCAGGGCAGAAGGTGTTTACAAGGGCGGTCATTTCCTCGTCACTGACGGCGGTGACGCGCCCGTTTTCGTATTCGGCGTCAACCCATTCTTTGATTTTTATGATCAGAGGGTCGCTTTTACCAACCGCTCTTAAGCCGGATAACCCGTAATACTGATTTACCCAGCACGCGATGCCCGCGAGTCCGGATACATCCGTAACCGCAACGGCTGTCTCTCTGCCGAGTACCGCCTGCGTATCAAATATATTGTAAATTTCAATATCCTTCAAATTTCCGTCGGCGTGGATTCCGGCGCGCGTCAGATTGAAATCCTTGCCGACAAACGGCGTCATCGGAGGAATTTCGTAGCCGAGCTCCTTTTGATAATATTCTGCGATTTCCGATATAACGCTGAGCTTCATGCCGCCGTCGTTCCCTCTGAAGGAGGTATACAGCATCGCCATTGTTTCAAGGGGCACGTTGCCGGTGCGCTCGCCGATGCCCAGCAGCGAGCAGTTGACCGCCCCCGCCCCATAGAGCCATGCGGTGCAGGCATTAGCAACGCCCAACCCGAAATCATTGTGGCCATGCCATTCAAGCATTTCGGGCAATACGTCGGCGTAGTGTTTGAGTCCGTAGAAAATACCGGCAACGCTTCTGGGCAAGGCAGCACCTGTAAACGGGACGCCGAGCCCCAGCGTGTCGCACGCGCGGATTTTAACGGGAATCCCGGATTCCTTCGAAAGCTCACGCAGTCCCTCGACAAACGGAACGACAAAGCCATAGAAATCAGCACGCGTGATATCCTCAAGATGGCAGCGCGGCCGCAGCCCTGCCGCGATAGCCTCCCTGACCACTGCGAGATAGTCCTCAAGTGCCCGGGCGCGGGTCATGCGCCTTTTTTTGAAGATATGGTAATCCGAACAGCTGACGAGAATACCGGTCTCCGCAATTCCCAAGTTTTTGACAAGCTGAAAATCACGCATATCAGCGCGTATCCACGTTGTGATTTCAGGAAAGCGGTAGCCCTTCAAGCGGCAAAGCTCTAAAGCTTCTCGGTCCTTTTTGCTATAGACGAAAAACTCCGTCTGCCTTATCAGTCCGTTTTCGCCGCCGAGAAGGTGCAGATACTCGTACAAATCCGCGATTTGCCGCGGTGTGTACGGCGCGCGCGCTTGCTGACCGTCCCGAAAGGTCGTATCGGTCAGAAAGATATCCGACGGCATCTCCATGGGAACGTGCCGGTGGTTAAAGGCGATTTTCGGTACCTCGGCGAAGGGGAACAGGTCGCGGTATAGGTTCGGTTCAGCGACGTCCTGCAGGTTGTAATGGTACGCGTGCTGCTCAAGGACATTGCTTTTATCGTTATAATGAATCATAAGGTTCCCTCCGATATTGTATTCTTGTATACAATTATGCATGAAAGATGGTGATTGTCAAGAAAAATTGGGAAAATACCCAACCGTAGTGAAAAGCTTGTCAAAGGTTTTATTTTCTGTTAAAATGTTTTTAAAAGCTGAATATGATGCAAACGTCTTAAGCCCGCAGCTTTTAGCTGCGGGCAATCTATATACACAGTTTTTTCGGCGCGTTACATATCGGACGTTCCGGATATGTAACCTGATGTGCTTTCACACAACAGGTCGCGTTCAGCAGCAGCTGTCGCGGCAGCCCATGCAGCACCGGAAAATGATAATACTGATAATTACAAGGCCCAGTACGACAGCCATAATAATCAGTGCCGTAAGCGCAGTCAGAAGATCGGCTGCGAAGGCGATGCCAAAAATCAGACCGAGAACAGCAGCGAGGGCGATCAGGAAGAAGCAGAGTACCTTGCCGGAGCAGAGGCACAACAGACTTCTGGTATCCGTGTTCTGCGGGCAGCCGGCATTAGCGTTCGTGTTTGCATTGGCAGCGCAGCCGCAGTAAGATGAACCGTTCATAGGGTAACCTCCTTTCTGTTTTAGGTTCATCTTATAATATGCGACCGGGCGTGAAATGTGCGGCGGTCGCCATAACGGGAAAGAGGGTATAATATGAACGACATCACTTACAGGAAGCTTTCCTCCGACGAAATATCGGACAGTTATCTCGATGCTTACCGGCGATATCAGGAAACGAGGCGTTGTTGGTTCTTTACGGATGGTACGTCTGTACTTAAGGAGTGCCCCCACGTTTGGGACTGGGATGCGGACAAGAGGCGGAACATAGCCGGTCTGCTGCGCCGTTATGCTGATAAGAATGCCGCTTTCGGCGCGTTCTGCGACGGAGAGCTTGCGGGTTTTGCCGCGCTTGAAACGGTGTTTTCCGGAAGTAGAGGGCAATACCTGAACCTGCCGATGCTTCAGGTGTCCGCAGATTTCCGGCACCGGGGCATCGGAAAGAGATTGTTTGCCATGATTACTGATGAGGCGAGAAGCCGTGGAGCCGAAAAGCTCTATATATCGGCGAACAACTCGGAAGAGTCGCAGGCATTCTATAGAGCTGTCGGCTGTATTGATGCGAAAGAGGTCGATAAAGAACAAGTCGAACGGGAGCCGTTCGACTGTCAGATGGAATATGTATTATAAACGGGGGATTGTCATTTCTTTGAATTACGCAGGACTTTGAAGCATCACACCCAGCCGCGGAGCTTGATGGCGGAGGCGACGCGATTGATTGCAATGATGTATGCTGCGTCACGCATATACAGATTCTTTTCCTCTGCCAAATCATAGACAGACGAGAACGCCTTAATCATGGCGTCCTCCAGCTTTTTCAGTACCTCGTCGCGCCCCCAAAAATAGTTCATATTGCATTGCACCTGCTCAAAATAGCTGCACGTCACGCCGCCGGCGTTACACAAAAAGTCGGGCAGCACGGTAATGCCGCGCTCCTCAATCAGCTTATCGCAATCCGGGGTTGTGGGACCGTTGGCGGCTTCGCAGATAATTTTAACACATGGATTGATTAACGGCATAACTTCGGGGGTAATCTGGTTTTCAAGTGCCGCCGGAATTAAGATGTCTGCCTCCTGGCGAAGCCATTCGTCGCCGGGTAAGATTTCGTAGCCCAGTGCACGGGCCTTAACAATATCGATGCTTCCGTAGGTATCCTTAATCGGAAGCAGCTCCGAAATGAGGCAGCCGTCGGCTTTTTTAAAGGTATACGCTTTTTCATCCGTCTGATTCCAGCAGGATACGGCCAGCACCTTGCCGCCCAATTCGGTGTACAAACGGGCGGCATATTCTCCCACATTGCCGAATCCCTGTATACTGGCCGTCGTTTCGGATATATCGATTCCCATCCTGCGAAGCAGCCCTTTGAGCGTATAAATGACGCCGAAGCCGGTGGCTTCCGTACGCCCGAAAGAGCCGCCCATGCCGTCCGGTTTACCGGTAATCATCCCCGGATACCGGCCGCCGGATATGGTCTCGTATTCATCCAACATCCACATCATATGCTGCCCGTTGGTCATGACATCGGGGGCGGCTACATCTAAGTTGGGTCCGAGCAGATGAAACAGCTGGCGTACATAGCCGCGGCAAAGCCGTTCCTGCTCCGCGGAGGACAGATTGTGCGGGTCACAGATGATACCGCCCTTGCCGCCGCCGAGCGGGAGGTCCATAACGGCACATTTCCACGTCATCCACATAGACAACGCCCTCACGGTATCCACCGTCTCTTTGGGATGAAATCGGATACCGCCCTTGGCAGGACCGCGAGCATCATTGTGTTTGATACGGTAAGCCTGAAAAACCTTTGTGGAGCCGTTATCCATTTTGACAGGAATGCTGAAGTGAATCTCCTTCATAGGTCTGCGCAGCAGATCGCGCGTTCCTTCATCGCTACGCGGATTTTCCCACCGCGCTGTTAAGCAGCAGCGAAAAGTCCGCTATGTCGATGTCGGGATCGGCTGTATCCATATTCGCAGCGGCGTAGTATGCGCCGGTAAGTGTCGAATGGCTGTTAACCGCTTTGTCGCATAGGAAGGCGTCGAGGGAATCACAAACGCCGTCACCCGAAATGTCGCCCGTAAAAACGGCCGTCAGCGTTTTCGCCGTCAACGTACTTGCCATCAGGCGTATTTCACAGCCGGTGCCGACATACACGCCGCCGGAGAGCTGCGCCCCGTTCTTCCAAATGGTAATATTGGTATTGGTGAACTCCGAAAGCAGATTGGTGACGGTCATGCTGCGCGTTTCGGGATTGGTCAGCATCGCCGTGCCCAAAACAAGCGCCGAGCCGGGCTGCTGCGCGAACGGCACAACCAATTGATAGGAAATGCTGTTGTTGACGGCATAAGTTTTTGCCGCGCTGTTATCCCAGCAATACAGCACAAAGCCGTACGGCGGATAATAAATAGCCTGTGTGCCTATGTTCGTCACAGTGTCCGGAATATAGAGTCTTGATAATAACTGGCACCCATAAAACACTTTGTTACCAATGCTGGTGACACTGTCTGGGATATCTACTTTCGTTAAAACCCGGCAATAGAAAAATGCCGTATCGCCGATGCTCGTCACGCTCGCCGGCACCGTATAAGCGCCGCTTTTCTTGCCCGGGCACTGTATGAGCACTGTCTTGTTTTTGTTGAACAGGACGCCGTCGGTGCTGGAATAGATAGCGTTATTTCCGTCCACATTGATAGCGGTAAGCGCCGCACAGTTGGAAAACGCAGCTGCCCCTATGCTCGTCAAGCCCGCCGGAATATTGAAATCTGTCAGCAGAGCGCAGCCCGCAAACGCTTCGGTGCCGATACTCGTCACGCCGCTTGGAAATGTTAAGTTCTTCAAACAACCGCAGCCATAAAACACTCTGTCGCCGATACTTGTCACACCATCGGGAAGCTGAACGCTCGTAAGATTAAAACATTGATAAAACAGGCTGTTCCCCAAGCTTGTCACGCCGCTCGGAATATTGATGCTTGCCAATAATGCGCAGCCGTGAAACGCGTAGTTGCCGATACTTGTTACGCTGCTCGGGATTGTGACGTTTGTCACGGAAGAGCATCCGCGGAATGTGTAAGCGCCGATACTTGTCACACCGTTCGGTATCGTGATGTTTGTCAGCAGGCTGCAGTACGAAAATGCGTTCGTGCCGACGCTTTTGACCGGTAGTCCCCCAATCTGCGCGGGAATCGCAACAGGCCCTGGAATCGACTCAAGGCAATCGGCGATTTCGACAGCCGTACCGCTGTCGATGCTTGAATACGATAACTCGGTCGGCGTCAATATAAACGTCATTAAATCAAAGGTATACCCGTTGGTATTCGCGAAGGTTCTTGCGTTCATATAATAACCGTGAACCGTAACCGAGGAAACCGGCGTATGCGCGATGGTTCCGGTTATTGACGCGTAAGGATTGTAAATATAAACGTTCACAGTATCGTCAGTTTTGAGTTTAGAAAAGTCAATTTGGTTCGAGCTGCTGTAGCTTCCCGTATCCTCAACAAGCTCTCCCCCAGTGTTTCGCGTCATATTCTGCAGTGTCAGCGTCGTAATGGCCGTGTTGTAAAAGACATCGGTTCCGAGCTTTGCGGTGTCCGCCGGTATCAAAACATTCGCCAGCGAAACGCAGCCTTTGAACGCTTCGTTTCCGATACTTGCAACGCTGTTCAAAATTGTCACGCTTGTCAGGTCGGCGCAGCTGTAAAACGCAGATTCACCAATGCTTGTCACGTCTGCCGGAACCACATATGCACCGCTTTTCCCGCTTGGGTACATTATGAGCGTCGTCTTGTTTTTGTTGAACAGAACGCCGTCAGTACTGGAATAACTGCCGTTATTTCCGTCAACATTGACAGCAGTAAGCGATGGGCAACCGGTAAACGCAAAAGCCCCAATACTTATCACGCTGTCCGGGACATAGACATTTGCCAGCGCGGTACAACCTTCAAATGTACTCGCGCCAATATTCATCACGCCGCTCGGTATCATGACGTTTGTCAGCAGACTGCAGTTCATAAACGCGCTCGCCCCAATTTTTACGATCGGCAGTCCCCCAATCTGTGCGGGAATCGCAACAGGTCCGGAAACCGACTCAAGGCAATCGGTGATTTCGATAGCTGTACCGCCGTTGATGCTTGTATACGACAACTCAGCCGGCGACAGTATGAAAATCATCGGGTCAAAGGCGCACCCGTTTGTATTCGCGTAGGGTCTGGCGTTCATGTAGTAGCCATGAATCGTAACTGAGGAAGCCGGCGTATGTACAATGGTTCCGGTTATCGACGCGTAGGGATCGTAAATATAGACATTCACGGCATCATCCGTCTCGAGCTTTGAAAAATCAATTTGGTTAGAACTGCTGTAGCTTCCCGTATCTTCGACAAGCCATCCACCGGTATTTCGTGTCATATTCCGCAGTGTCAGTGTTGTAATTGCCGTATTGTAAAACACATTGGTTCCGAGCTTTGCGGTATCGGCAGGAATCAAAATATCTGCCAAAGAAATGCAATTTTTAAACGCTTCGTTTCCGATGCTTACAACGCTGTTCAAAATCGTCACATTTGTCAGGGCGATACAGCCGTAAAACGCAGTGGCGCCAATGCTTGTCACGCTGTTCGGAAGACCGATGGTTGTCACCGAAGCACAATTATAAAATGCAGATGCCCCGATAGTTATCACGGTGTCCGGAATATTTACATTCGCCAGCGCACCGCAACCTTCAAATGTATTCGCACCAATGCTTGTCAAACCCTCCGGAAGCGTCGCGCCCGTCAGAGAATTGCAATTTTTGAACGAGGCGGTTCCGATGCTCGTCACACTGCTCGGAATCGTTACGCTTGTAAGTCCCGTGCTCTCAAACGCGTTGGCGCCGATGCTTTTAAGACCGCTCGGGAGACTGAAGACCGTCAGTAAACCGCAGTTTTTAAACGCGGCGGTTCCAATGCTTGTTAAACTGCTCGGAATCGTAATGCTTGTCAGCCCGATACAGTTATAAAAAGCACGATCATCTATGCTTGTCACTCCCGTAGGAAGCGTTACACTTGCCAATGTGCTGCAACCGGAAAACGCCTCATAGGATACGCGCGTCAAGCTGACCGGAACCGTAATTCCCGTAAGAGCTGTGCAGCCCGAAAAAGCCGCGTTGCCCATGCAAAGCGTTCCGGCTTTAATGGAATAGCTTCCGCTTAAGGCGGTTTTGCCCGCAATCAAAAACTT
Source organism: uncultured Eubacteriales bacterium (assembly GCA_964516565.1). Classification (GTDB taxonomy): domain Bacteria; phylum Bacillota; class Clostridia; order Oscillospirales; family Acutalibacteraceae; genus DTU089. Next base: position 47,230 of record CAZEXA010000006.1, read on the forward strand.
GCCGATATACAAGACATTGCTCTCCCAATTCGCCGCGTTGTTATAATATGCCGTATTCGTAAACGCCCCGGAGCCGATATAGGTCACGCTGTCCGGCAGACTGATGCTCGAAAGAGCCGTACAGCCGCTGAATGCCCCCCCATCGATGGTCGTCACGCTGTTTGGAATCGTCATGCTTGTAAAAGCCGCACAGCCTTTAAACGCTTCACTGCCGATGTTTGTGACCGGCAAGCCGTTTATTACCGCAGGAACCGCGACAGGTCCGCTCACCGTCATGACGCAATCCGTTATTCTAACGGCGGTGCCGCTATTAATGGTTTGATAGGTCAGCTCCGCATTTCTCAGGGTATAGGTCATAACCGAAAAGGTATATCCGTTGGTACTTGCGAATGTTTGGGATGTCGAACCCAGATGGCCGTAGACAGTAACCGAGGAGGCAGGCGTATGGGTAACCGTGCCGACAAGCTGCATCGCGGGACTGAAAATTTTCAAAGTTGTCAGAGCTCCCGTCGGGAGAAGTCCCAGATTAATACGGTCGGCTGTGGTGTAGCTGTTAACATCCTCAACCGGCTGCCCCAAAGCATCCCAGGTAATATTCTGCAACGTGAGGGACGTAAGCGCCGTGCCTGAAAAGGCACTCGCAGCGTCAATGCTCGCTTTAGCCGGAATCAAAGCGTTTGTCAGCAAAGTACAGCCTTGAAAAGCGTAACCATAAATATTAGTCACATTTTTCGGGATCGTAATACTTGTCAGCTTAATACAACCATAAAACGCGTAAGTATTGATAATTGTTACACTGTTCGGGATTTTAACGCTTGCGAGCTTACTGCAGCCGTAAAACGTTCCGGTCTGAATGGCGGTTACGCCATTCGGAATTTCAGCGCTTGTCAGCAAAACGCAGTTTTCAAATGCACGCTCTCCGATGCTTGTCACACTGTTCGGTATCAAAATGCTTGCCAAAGCCGAGCAGTTTTGGAACATAGTTTTCGGTATACTCGTTAAACCGCTCGGAAGCGTGACGCTTGCTAAAATGGAGCAACCGCTAAACGCACTATCTCCGATGCTTGTCACGCTGTTTGGGATTGTCATAGCCGTAAGCTTAGTGCAACCCGAAAACGCGGATTTTCCGATGCTCGTCATACCGCTTGGGATTATAATGCTTGTAAGATTAGAATGACTGCCGAATACGTTGTCTGCTATGCTTGTGACGGGGTAACCTTCGAGTGTTTGCGGAATTGTCAGCGCGCCGCTTGCATCCCAGGAGCATGCGGTGATTTGCACGGCGTTGTTACTTATTGAATAAGTTAAATATCCGGATGTCCCCGCAAAAGCAACGGGGAAGCCGCACAAAGGCGCTGAAAGAAGGGTGACGGCAAGAACGAGAAGGGCCGCCAGCAGTTTTTTCTTAAACATATCCATACCTCCGACACGGAATTCAGCTGTTGGGTAGATATTTCGCGTTAAATCATCAGCAATTGTTTATATATACTATTATATTCATTTTATAACTTAATGTAGTAGTAGCACACCTGTTGTTCTTTGTCAAGCAAAACTTTATTAAATATTCATGCGATTTGAAAGATAGATTTTATCTTTTCTGCTCGTTTGGTGAAAGAAAAATTATTAAAGAAAAAATACCGCGATATACGGTTATCAGCCCTGTTATCGCGGTGAAATACGCCCTTAAAGCGTCAACTTTTGTTTAGTTTTTAGGTTCGATATTTTTTGGCTATACTTTCGGCTGCTTTGCCGACCTTCTCTCGGAAAAACGGGGGATAGAGCACCTCGATATATTTGCCGTATTGCAGTGTCCAGAACAGCATGGAGTCCTCATTTACCTTAATGGTTACCTCCACGGTTTTTTCTGTTTCGTTTGAAAAAGTCATATCGTCGGAGAACCAGTCAAAAAGGTCATTTAAAATAGTCTTTTCCGCACGGAACGTTACCGCTATGCTGTTTCCGGTGTACATGTAAAAATGCTCTGCCATATGCCGGGGCAAATCGAACCCGTTCTGATAATCGACGAGCCGGCTTTTATCTTTTGCCGGAGTCTCAAGAAGCTGTATGTCCGTGATATAATCAAGCCGGTAATGAGCGATATTGTCATATTTATCGTAATTGGCAAGTAAATAATACCTCCCGTTTGCAGCCACGATTTGATAGGGGTTTATGATATATGTTCTGATCCTGCCGTCGCTTGCAAGACGGGGGTAAAGCTTTTTATCGGTGTGGTAGGAGCAGTAAGAAAAAGATACCTGAAGTCCGTTTTCAATCGCCTCATCAAGGATTTCCACGGTATAAAACAGCTGCTTGTTCTCATGCAGCTTTTCGGGCAGTGAGTTAATGTGTTTGCTATGCCCCTGAAAGTACTTCCCCGAGAGTTTTTCAAGCTTTAGCGCAAGCGCCTTGCGTTGATGGCTCGGTATATTCTTCGAAAAAATCAGTCCGTCAATTAAAAAACGAAGCTCTGCATTGGTGATGTCCCTTGAAATATGCCAACCTTCACTTTTGGTAATCATGTAGGGATTACCGCTTTTATCGCGCGTAGCGATATTTTTTTCGGTACTGCAAACAGCGTATTCCTTGTCATCATACTCCGAAAAGAAATATTTTAATTCAGAGAGCGCGGTGCTGACGGTTTTTCGGTTGACAGCTAAATCATATTGTTCTTGTAATATATGGCAAGTCTCGGTTATCGAGATGGTATGGTCCCCATAGGAATCGGTATTTTCTTTTAATATTTCCAAAATACATATCGGCAAAAGCTTTTTGGAAACGGCTGTTTTAAAATCCATTTCATCACCCCATTAAAAATACCACAAGTTTCTACATAATTCAACATAATATGGCAAATATTTTACACATATTGAATGCTATAATCGTCTTATGAAATACAAGAAAGGTGCGATTATGTTGACGAAAACCATTTTTAATACGGAATATTCAATTTATTTTGACAAAGCTACAGAAAGTTATGATTTGACAGGGATAGACAAGACAAACGGCAGTCTAATGACGTTTCAGGATATCACAAAAAACCTTGTACTTGCCGAACACCTGCTTTCCGTTCTTACGGAAAATGAGGTGGAGCTTGTTCATGTAAAGGATGTTATAGCTGATTTTATTTAGTTGAATATAAAAAAGCACGCTCATACGTGCTT
>CAZEXA010000007.1:0-50175 GCA_964516565.1 uncultured Eubacteriales bacterium
CGGCGGCGTTTGCCACATTCGGCAACGGCGGGATGTATTTTGAACCATACTGCTACACAAAGGTAACCAACAGCGATGGTAGTAAAGTGCTTTTGGAAAACGAAACCAAAAGCGAGCGCGCTGTCAGCGAGGGGACTGCCGGAGTCATGAGAAAACTTTTAGACACCGTCGTTAAGAGCGGAACCGGCTCGCGTTATGGCGTCCACGACTTTGAAACCTACGGTAAAACCGGAACGACAAGCGACAATTATGACCGTTGGTTCGTCGGCGGTACACCGTATTACGTCGCAGCAGTCTGGTACGGCTACGATACAAATAAGTCAATCAGCGCCGATGGAAATCCCGCCGGAAAAATATTTTCTAATATTATGAACAAGGTACACAAGAACTTAAAGGACAAATCCTTTAATGATTCCGACGACGTTGTCACCAGAAAATATTGTAAGTTCAGTGGTAAGCTGGCAGGCGATCAATGTGCCGAAACGGCATACGGTTACTACAGAAAATCCTTTTTACCGTCACGCTGCGATAAGTGCGGCACAACCACAACATCCGCGCTGAGTTCGGAAAAAAACACAACATCCACAGATAAAAACACCACGCAGCATACGGTGACGACGGTGCCGCGGACGACACAACAGACAACGGATGCGATAACGAAGCCGCCGGTCACCGAACCGCCGGAAGTGACGACGACCGCTCCTCCGGGATAGGACTGAGAATCGAATGATTATACTGTCTGTTGATTACGGTGACGCGCGTACCGGGCTTGCGCTTTGCGATAGAGAGGAAATGCTGGCGTTCCCGCTTGGCGTCATCGCCCAGCGCGACACCGAGCAGCTTGCTTTCAAAATAGCGTCCTTGGCGGCGCAGAAAAACGCGCAAATGATTGTCCTCGGTTATCCGAAGAACATGGACGGCTCGGAGGGGTTCAAGGCGCAGTCGGTCAATGCCTTTGCCGCGTTGTTGAAAGAGCGCACGGCGCTGCCGGTCGCCTTATGGGACGAACGTCTTACGACGGTTTCGGCGCACCGCATCTTGAGCGAAAACAACGTCCGTGGCAAGAAACGCAAGGGCACAGTCGATGCTGTCGCCGCGGTGCTCATTCTGCAAAACTTTTTGGATTATAGGAAACATTTTCAAGAGAAGAGCGAAGGGTAAGAAGAGCCTTACTTTCATTCGTGTTTTGCTCCGCATATAAAAATTAAAATACGCATAGCCACTCTGCTTTGTCGGCAGTCAGGCTATGCGTATTACATATATATGAGCGGTTACTTAGCCTTCCAACAGCGTCAGCTGTTCGTCGAACAATCCGTCGGCTTGTTGTTTCGCCCTGTGCTCGGCAAGGCGAATGGCAATCTTGTCGGCGGGATTGAGCAGGTGGCTGACGGAAACGTCGTGGTTCAGCGTATCGAGAATATAGGCAAGATATTTGCTCAAATCGACCTCGCAGTACCATTTGCGCTTTAAAAGCTCGGGGGTACGGTAAATGAGGTTGGTGGTGAACACCCTGGTGAAGATGCCGTCCGCATACGCTTTATCAAAATCCGCCAGTCCGTTGCAGAAAAGACCGAAGCTTGTGCAGATGAAAATGCGGTTGGCATTAAGCTCCTTGAGCTTTTTCGCCACCTCAATCATCGAGTCGCCCGAGGAGATCATGTCGTCGATAATCAGGCAGTCTTTGCCGTTCAAATCGGCACCGAGGAACTCGTGCGCCAAAATCGGGTTGCGCCCACCGACAACGCGGGAGTAATCACGCCGTTTATAGAACATGCCCAGCGGGAGACCCAGCACCGTTGAGTAGTAGATACAGCGGCTCATGCCGCCCTCATCGGGGGAGATGATGATCAAGTGGTCGGGGTCTATACGGATGTCCGGCATGTTTCTGGTAAGTGCCTTAACCATCTGATACGTCGGCTGGACGTTCTCAAAGCCCTTGAGCGGAATGGCGTTCTGTACGCGAGAGTCGTGCGCGTCAAAGGTGATAATGTTGTCAACGCCCATATGGACAAGCTCTTGAAGCGCGATAGCGCAGTCAAGCGATTCACGGCTGGAGCGTTTGTGTTGACGCCCCTCATAGAGCATCGGCATAATGACCGTGAGACGGCGCGCTTTGCCGCCGACGGCGGAGATCGCGCGTTTTAAGTTGGCAAAGTGGTCGTCAGGGCTCATGGGAAATTTATGACCGTACATTTCATAAGTTACCCCGTAGTTGAACATATCGCAGACAATGAAGATGTCGTAACCGCGAACGCTTTCGTGGATGACCGCTTTTCCCTCGCCGGTGCCAAAGCGGTTAAAAGTGACGTCGATTATGTAGGAGCTCTTCTGATAGCCCGCAAACGCGATGGAAGATTTGTGTTCGCTTTCACGCGTTTCCCGCCAGCAGACAACATAGCGATCGACCTTTTTGCAAATTTCCTCACAGCCCGGCAAAGCGATAATTCCGAGCGGACCGCAAGGAATGGTATTCAGCTCCTCAGAAATTTCAGTCAAGCAGCTTCCTCCTTGTAAAATGACATTTCTTCTAAGTCCATTCTACTATATTTTGTGTTTTTTTCAAGGAAAATCACACGATTTAGATGAAAAAATTTTCCCAAAAAAAGCTCTCTTTTTAGAACAATCTACAAAAGAGAGAACTCCTCTTCGGAAAAAGCATACTTTTTGGGTAAAACTCGCGGTTCGCGCTTTAAAGGGTCATAGGAAAATTTGCGGCACGACGAGTAGGGCAGCATGACGCCGCGTTTCATGCATAAGACACTCTGCTTGTCCGCTGTCGTCTCGCCGAAGACGCAGTATTCGCAGCGCGGCTCAAGCGTGGTTTTGATTTTCTCCGCCATACCGATTTCCCCTCTCCACGTAGAATACCGACCGCAGGTTCCTATAATCTATTTCCCCAATCGTTTATAAATATTTTAGCACATCTTTCGCTTGTTGTCCATATCTAAAACGAAGACCGCGCACATGAGAAGCAATACGGCAGATGCCGGCAGGGAATAGGCGGAAAAAACGATTTTATCCGCGGAGGGGACGACCGCGCTCACGTTGACGGCGTTCTTCAGCAACAAAAGCAGCTGTGAACAGATAAAGGCCGACAGCGCGGCATTTAATAGCCTGATGACCACAAGCCTTTTCATAGAGACGTCGCAGGCGTCTGTATAGGGCTTGATCTGGCAGAGCACCGCCGCTCCGCCAAAGCCGGCGACGGCGGCGATAGCCGGTACGGGCAGAAGACCCGCCGCCGAACGGCAGCCGGTTGTCACCTCAAGCAGACTGCTGAGCAGCGCCGCGGTATAGCCGGTGACGTTGATCGCCTTAAGCATTCCGCCGATACAGGAGAACACGAGCACCCAACCGGCGACGCCGAGCATACCGGAGGAAGCCTCCGTTACGGACTGCATGAACGCGTTTTCTTTTTTCAGGCTTCTATGCGGCGCATTATTAAAAGCGCCGTCCTGTGAGAGAAAGCGCAGAAAGACGCCGATGGTCAGCGAGCTTAAAATGACCGAAACGTAGAGCACTGTACCGAGCGCCTCGTTTTTAAGCATGCCTTCACCGACTGCCGTAATCAAAAACGCCGGTCCCGGATTGATGGCGAACAACATCAGTCTTTCAGCCTCATTCTGCGAAATCTCCCCTTTATTGTACAGCGCGGCGGTCGTCATCGCGCCGACAGGGTAACCGCCGATACAGCCCATGACAACGGCGGGAAGGGCGCTTCCGCCAAGGCGAAAAACCAGCCGCATTATCGGTTTGAACAGCCGCTTCGCCGGTTCTAAGGCGCCGCTGTTCACAATATAGGCTGAAAGCACCATGAACGGGAACAGGGAGGGGATAAGAATTCCGAGCAAAAGAGTGACTCCGTCACGCGTTGCGGCGGTCGTATCCTTTGCGTATACGAGCAGTCCGGCGGCAGCCAGAAGGATCGCCAAAATTCGCGGCAGGTTTTTCAGAGCGTACTCAACATATTTTTTCATTTTTTTCACCAATATTTCATTGTATTCCGTAATATCTATGCGGCGGTCGGCAGTAAATATAATAACGGAGATGATAGTGTGAGAAAAAAAGAAATATCGTCGGAGCCGGATGTTTATAAAGGATCGGTTATCGAGCTGCGTGAAAACCGTGAAGCGATTATCGACGGCTGCAAATATGTCATTAATTATGATGAAAACGGGATTGAGCTGCGCCTTGAGGGCATCTGTATCCGGTTTTCGGGGATGAAGCTCGTCATGTCGTCGTTGGTGTTCGGGCAGGCAGTCATTACGGGAGAAATAGCCGGTATTGAGTTTTTTACAATATAGGTGACTATGCATGATTATTAAACTTCTTCGTCTGATACTCGGATACGTCGAATTTACCGCGACCGGCGGTTTTTTTGAACGCTTTATCAATTTGTGCAATTTTGAGGGTGTGCGTCTTTGGAACATCAAAAGGGAAAAGGATACGCTGACAGCCTGCTCGTCGATAGGTGACTACCATCATATTCGCGTTCCGGCAAAACGCGCGGGTATGCGGGTAAAAATCAGCCGCAAGCGCGGTCTGCCGTTTGTTTTGCATACACACAGAGCGCGTGCCGGGCTGCTTATCGGTTTTGCTGTTTTGATTGCGTTTATATGCTTTATGTCGTCGATTTTATGGGAAATCGAAATTACCGGGGGCGAGAATGCCGATAATGAGCGGATTCTTTCGATACTCCGAGAGGACGGTATCAAAATCGGCGCGTTCAAGGCGGGGCTTGACACCGATGCCGCCGAGCAGGACATTTTAACGCAAATGCCGGAGCTATCGTGGATAACCGTCAACATCCTCGGTGCCAAGGCGCAGATTGAAGTCCGCAGGGCGGTGGAAAGCCCTGATATCATTGATCTTGACACGCCGGTCAATGTCGTTGCCGCCAAGGACGGTGTCATTCGGCTGATGGAAGTATACATAGGCGAAAAGGCGGTTGCGGAAAAGACGGCGGTGTTAAAAGGCGATTTGCTCATCAGCGGGGTCACGGTCAACAAGGACGGTACCGAGGCGCTCTGTCACGCTGACGGCAAGGTTTTTGCCCAAACAAAGACACAGCTTTCGGCAAAGGCGTCGTTTCAGTGCGCCGGGCAAGTCGTCACACATATAAAAAATGCATATTATCTCAACTTTTTTTCACTGAAGATTCCACTGTGCCTAAAAGGCGAAAATAGTTATTCCACGGATATTTTTCTCACCGGAAAACGCGCGGTGCTTCCCCTCGGCATCACGCGTGCGGTCAGGCTTAAGACAGCCGAACCGTCTTTGCCGCTGACCGAGTATGAAGCGCGGATGCTGGCGCTCTTGTCGCTTGTCAAATCCGAAAGAAGCACGCTTTGTGAGCTTGAACGCGAGAGCGTATCGCGTGTATTTACACAAACACAAACGGGTGTATCGCTGGCGGGTAACTATGTCGGCGTTGAAAATATTGCCGAACAAAAGGAAATCTACGTCGATAGGACTAACTAAAATATCTTTTTACAAAAAAAATGTGATTTTTTAGTGACTTTACACAAAAACTATGGTAGAATGTTAAAGAATTAAATTGTAAACGGCGGTTAAATATGTTTGAAAAAATAATCAGTTTGGACAGGCTTGAGCAGGCGGTATCGCTGTTCGGCAGTTTTGATGAAAATGTAAAGCTTATTGAAAAATCATATAACGTAGAGGTTGTGACAAGAGGTTCTGATATTAAGATTGTCGGTGACGTCGAGGATGTTTCCAAGGCATCACGTGCCGTGGAGGGACTTTTGACGCTGATAAACAAGGGCGAGGCGCTGACCGAACAAAACGTTCGATATGTCATCACCCTCGTCAACGAGGGCAGCGAGGATATGCTTCCGGCGCTGAGCGGGGACTGTGTCTGTGTCACGACCAAGGGCAAGCCGGTAAAGCCTAAAACCCTCGGACAAAAGAAGTACGTCGAAGCATTGCGCAACAACACCATTGTGTTCGGAGTCGGTCCTGCGGGTACGGGAAAGACCTATCTGGCTGTGGCGATGGCTGTGGCGGCGTTTCGTCAAAAGGAAGTCAACCGCATCATTTTAACGCGTCCCGCCGTTGAGGCAGGAGAAAAGCTCGGCTTTTTGCCCGGCGATTTACAGAGTAAAGTGGATCCTTACTTAAGGCCGCTCTATGATGCACTGTTTGATATGCTCGGAGCGGAAAACTTTCAGCGGTATCAGGAGCGCGGCAACATCGAGGTGGCGCCGCTTGCCTATATGCGCGGACGCACGCTCGACGAGAGCTTCATCATCCTCGACGAGGCGCAAAACACAACCCCCGAGCAGATGAAAATGTTCCTGACGCGTATGGGCTTTAACTCCAAGGTCGTCGTCACCGGTGACATTACACAGATCGATTTGCCTGACGGCAAGCGCTCCGGTCTTGTCGAGGTCATAAAAATTCTGAAAAACATCGAGGGTATTGACATTGTTCGCTTCAGCGAAAAGGATGTGGTGCGCCACAAGCTGGTGCAGGACATTGTCAAGGCGTATGAAAAATACGATGAAGGGAAGAAGCACAATGAAAGAAAAGGTAAAGGTGATCATCAGTAACGACCAGAAAGCGGTGAAGATCCCGACAGGAATCCGCTTGCTCGTGCGGCGGTGCTGTCATGCTGTGCTTACCTACGAGAACTTCAGCGAATCCGCCGAAATCAGTGTGATGTTTGTAGACGACGCGCGTATCCGTCAAATCAACAACGAGTTTCGCAAGATTGACCAAAGCACCGACGTGCTCTCCTTTCCGCTCGGTGAAAATGGGAAATACGATATCAACAAGGACACCGGCGCGTGTATACTCGGCGATATCGTCATCTCCGTGGAAACGGCGGTCAGGCAGGCAGGGGTTTACGGTCATTCTCTGCAGCGCGAGATTGCGTTTCTGACGGTACATTCGATGCTTCATTTGCTTGGGTATGATCACACGGACGGCGGGCTGAAGACGGTGCGTATGCGCGAGAAGGAAGAGCTTGTACTTACGAATATGGGGCTGAAAAGAAACGACAGCTATTACATTGATGAGAACGAGATTTAAAGCGCAGCGGCTTCTTTGGCAGATGTTAACTGTTAATAATTAAACGTTAATTTAAAGGAATTCATGAAATACTATAAAAAATTGTTTTTGGGATTCGGGTATGCGTTTTCGGGCATAGCCCACACCATTAGGCATGAGCGGAATATGAGAATTCATCTGGTCTGTATGGCCTATATGTATTATTTTTTGTTCGTGTATGATTTTTTTGTTGTCACACGGACTCAGTTGGCCGTTCTTCTTTTGACAAACGCTCTTGTCGTCGCCGCCGAGTTGTTCAATACGGCCGTAGAACGCACTGTTGACGCGGCGATTCCCGAACGAAATCCGGTGGCGGGGCATGCTAAGGACGCCGCGGCGGGCGCCGTGCTCGTTTCCGCGCTGTTTGCGGTTGCCGTCGGGTGTACGATACTGTGGCAGCCCGAGGCGTTCAGAAAGTTGTGGTTACACTATGCGGAGCATCCCGCGTATATCGCCGCGTTTGTGCTGAGCGTCGTTGGATTCAGCGTATTTATCTTTATTTTTGACTATATTAGTGAGAGAAAAAAACATGAGTGAGAAAAAAACAGCCTTTATTTCCATTGTCGGACGGCCGAATGTCGGCAAGTCCTCCATTCTCAACAAGCTGTTGGGGCAAAAGGTCGCCATCGTTTCAGGCAGACCGCAGACGACCCGTACAAGAATCATGGGCGTTCTGACCGACGGCGACCTCCAGCTTGTCTTTACCGACACGCCCGGTTTTCATAAACCGCGCACGAAACTCGGCGAAAAAATGATTAAAGCTGTCAGCGACAGCATAGCGGGCGTCGATGCCGCGCTGTTCATCACGGAGTGCGTCGGCGAGCTGCGCCCGACGGAGCTTGAGCTGCTCGAAAAGTTGAAAAAGCAAAATTTGCCTGTTGTGCTCGCGCTCAACAAGCTGGACATTGTGGTGCGCAAAGAAGATTTGATGCTCCGCATCGCTTCAATGGCAAATACCTTTGATTTTAGCGCGGTCGTTCCTGTCTGTGCCACGCGGGGCGACGGTATTGACGAACTGTACGATGAGCTGAAAAAATTCGCGAAGCCCTCCGAATTCTTTTTTCCGGAGGACACCGTGACAGACCAGCCCGAGCGCGTTCTTGTGTCCGAGCTCATCCGCGAAAAGCTGCTCAACCGTTTGAACGACGAGGTGCCGCACGGCATTGCCGTTTCGATTGAAACGCTTAAGGAGCGTGAGAGCGGGGACGTCATCGATATCGAGGCGGTGATTTTCTGCGAACGTGAGAGCCATAAGGGCATCATCATCGGCAAAAACGGCGAAACTTTAAAGGAAATTTCGACCAATGCACGAAAAGAGCTGGAATATATCTTCGATGCCAAGGTCTATTTAAAATGCTGGGTCAAGGTCAAGGAAGGCTGGCGCAACCGAGAGGGAATAATTCACAACTTTGGACTTGATTAACGCGTATGAAAAACGCCCTTTTGCACAGGTTAATTGAGGGTGTATTTTTATGGATGAACATGAACTATGGCTTAAATTCACAAAGGACGGTAAGGTAGAGGACTATCTGGAATACCGCCGTCATCTTGAGATGAACGCCATGGCGGATCTGGGGAAAACCAATGAAATTCACTACAATGGGATTGGTAATCCGAATACTGGATATCGGTGAGTACCATCGGTCCCTGACACTGTTAACGGCGGATTACGGAGTGCTCCACGCCTATTGCCGGGGTGTGCGAAGGGTCAAGAGCAAGCGTCTTGCCGCTTCGTCGCTCCTTACATATTCTGAATTTGTTTTGTCTGAAGAAAAAGGCGGGCTATCGGTTCTTGAGGCGTCGCCGGTCGAGGTATTTTTCGGGCTGAGGAACGATGTGGCAAAGCTGGCGCTCGCGCAGTATTTCTGCGAGCTGTTCAGCGAATTTGCCGCTTCGGGTATGCCTGCACCTGAAACGATGCGACTACTGCTCAACTCTCTGTATTTTTTATCGACAGGGAAAAAAGAGCCCGCGTTCATTAAGCCCATCGCCGAGTTGAGGCTGCTCACCGAAACCGGCTTTATGCCCGGTCTTGTCAGCTGCCGCGTTTGCGGCGTGTTTGAAAGCCCGGAAATGTTTTTTTGTTTAAGCGACGGCGCGTTGGTGTGTTCTGCCTGTCCCGCGCCGGAAGGGGAGCATATGCTGTCACCGCTTTCCTGTATCCGTGCGCTGCGGCATATTGTCTTTTCCGATTTTGAAAAGCTGTTTTCATTTGCTTTGCCGGAAAACGACGGACGGCTATTAAATGCAGCCGTTGAACGCTATTTGCTGTATGTAACCGAACGCAGCTTCCCCTCTCTCGAATTTTATCATACATTGATAGATTAAATTGCCAACCGCAGGTTCCGTTAAATCTGACGTCTGACATCTGATATCTGACGTCTGACTTCTGGAAGGAGAACACCGTGAAAGCCCCCTTAGAGAAAGATTATACCGTTTTAGAACTTGATAAAGTTCTTGCCATGCTTGCCGAGCGCGCCTGCAACGACGACGCGCGCGAACTGGCTATGAATATACGTCCCGAAAAGAGCCTCGAGCTGGCGCAGTCGCTTTTAAGCCAGACCGAGGACGCATATAAGCTCCTCGCGCGCTTTGGAGGCCCGCCCTTCAGCGGACTGAAGAATGTAGAAAACGCACTGGCACGTGCGGATGCCGGCGGCGTTTTGTCGATGCGCGAGCTACTGGACATCGCCTCGGTGCTGCGCGCCGTGCGCATGCTCCGCGAGTGGCGGGAACACAATGGGCGCGAGAGCGTCGGTATTGATGTGTTCTTTTATTCTTTGACTCCCGATAAATATTTCGAGGAACGCATTTTTGCGGCGATTCTGAGCGAGGAGGAAATGAGCGACAACGCCTCCCCGGAACTATCCGCCATCCGCCGAAAAATTAGGGAGCAGGAGAATAACGTGCGTTCTCAGCTTGAGAAAATGATTAAGTCCTCCTATTACAAAACCTATCTTCAGGACGCCATTATCACGCTGCGCAACGGACGGTATGTCGTCCCCGTCAAAAATGAGTTCCGCGGCAATGTTCAGGGTCTGATTCATGATACCTCGTCGAGCGGGGCGACCGTCTTTGTAGAGCCTATCGGGGTCGTCGAGTCCAACAACGAAATCAAAGTGCTGCACGGAAAGGAAGCCGAAGAAATCGAGCGTATCCTCGCCGAGTTCTCCGCCGAGGCGGGCGCGCTTCGGGAACCGCTCAAAAACAGCTATCAATGCGCCATAGAGCTAAACGTCATTTTTGCCAAGGCGCAGCTCGCCTATCAGATGAAGGCATCATCGCCTGTTCTAAATGACCGCGGGGAAATCGAACTGAAAAAAGCGCGTCACCCGTTGATTGACCCGAAAACCGTCGTCCCTACGGACATTCGGCTCGGCGCGGATTTTGACACACTGATTGTCACCGGCCCCAACACCGGTGGTAAAACCGTCGCCATCAAAACCGTCGGTCTTCTTACGCTTATGTCGATGTGCGGCCTTATGATTCCCGCCGCCGACGAGAGCCGCGTATCGGTTTATGACCATATTCTCGCCGACATCGGCGACGAGCAGAGTATAGAGCAGTCACTGTCAACTTTTTCTTCGCATATGGTCAACATCGTCCATATCTTGAAAACGGCGGACAGCCGCTCGCTTGTCCTCATTGACGAGCTGGGCGCCGGCACTGACCCGGTAGAGGGCGCGGCGCTCGCTATGGCGATATTGGAGGCGCTGCACGCGGCGGGCGCGAAAGTCGCGGCGACGACGCACTACGCCGAGCTCAAGGCGTATGCCCTCGAAACGCCGCGCGTCGAAAACGGTTGCTGTGAATTCAACATCAGCACCCTGCGTCCGACATATCGCTTGCTTATAGGCGTTCCGGGACGCTCCAACGCCTTTGCCATCTCGGAAAAGCTCGGGGTGAACATATCGGTAATCCAAAGGGCGCGGGAGCTTGTTTCTACAGAAAACGTGCGTTTTGAGGATGTTGTCGATTCCCTTGAGCGCAGCCGCCTGAAAATGGAGGAGGAGCGTTCAACGGCGGAAGGCTTCAAGGCGCAGGCAGACTCAGACCGCGAAAAGGCGCGGCAGATGCTTTCGGAGGCGCAGGCGGCGCGCGAAAAGGAGCTTCTTAGAGCCAAGGGCGAAGCGTTGAAAATTGTTGAGAACGCGCGGCGAGAATCCGGAATGCTGCTGTTTGAGATTGAAAAGCTCCGAAAAGAGTTACAGAGCACGAGGGATGCCGGAGAGCTTGCACGGCGCGCAAAAAGCACCCTTAACCGGCATATGGCAGCCATCGGCGATGCGATTGATCCTGTGATTGACGAGATGCCGGATGACGAAGAGTATGTCTTGCCGCGCCCGCTCGAAACGGGTGACACCGTTTATTGTAAAACCATCGGCAAAAACGCGGTTATCAGTGGCAAAAAGGATAAAAAGAATACGTATGAGATTACGGCAGGTATGCTCAAAATGCGTGTAGACGAGAAAACTTTGCGCCTGATTGATAAACCAAAGGAGCAGCCGCTGAAATCCGCGGTTTCAAAACCGGTCAACAGCGAGGGACGCGCCGTCATCGACGTCAGCACACGTTGCGACTTAAGGGGTATGATGGTGGATGAGGGGCTGGTAGCTCTTGATGCCTTCATCGACCACGCGCTGATGAGCGGTATTATGGAATTCACGATTATCCACGGTAAGGGTACGGGGAAACTGAGAGCGGCCGTTCAGCGCCATCTTAAGTCACATCCCGCTATTAAATCATACCGTTTGGGACGATACGGCGAGGGCGAGGACGGCGTAACCATCGCCGAACTGAAATAGGAGAAAAAACTATGAAGAAAAAAATTATCATTACCCTTGTGGCGTTGGTGACGGTTATCGCGCTAATCGCCACGGCGGTCATTTCCAATAAACTCTATACATACGCGCTGACGATAGACGGTGCGGCGGAGATTATAGCTAAAAGCGGCGTTCTCAACGACGGGCAGCGCACAGCCGCCGAGGACCTCATCAGCAGGCAGCAAGAGGTGGATAGCTGGCTCAAGAACGACGGTTACGAGCTTTGGATTACAAGCCGTGACGAGCTGCGGCTTCACGCGTATATGGTGAAAACCAAGGCGCAGAGCCACAAATACGCCTTTCTCTGCCATGGGTACACGGGGACGGGTTCCTCCATGGCGGGGTATGCGTCGCATTTTTACAGTATGGGGTATAACGTCGTTTTGCCCGACGCGCGCGGCCACGGTCAGAGCGAGGGGGATTATATCGGTATGGGCTGGCCGGAGCGGCTTGATATGGTTGACTGGATTAATTATATCGTATCCTTAGATGCTACCGCCGAAATCATCTTGTTCGGACTTTCCATGGGCGGGGCGACGGTCATGATGACCGCCGGAGAGACGCTTCCCGCAAACGTCAAGCTGATTATTGAGGACTGCGGTTACAGCTCTGTCTGGGAGGAGTTCTCCTATCAGCTGGAGAAAAATATCCCGATCCCGAGATTCCCGTTTCTGTATACAAGCTCAATGGTCTGTAAACTGCGCGCCGGCTTCGGCTTTAAGGAGGCGAGCGCCGTTAAACAGTTGAAGAAGAATACGAGTATCCCGATGCTGTTTATCCACGGAGAAAACGACGATTTCGTACCGTTTGCGATGCTCAACGAAGTCTATAACGCCGCTTCCTGCCCCAAAGAAAAATACACCGTGCCCGGTGCGGGACACGGCGCGGCGGCGTATACAGACCCGACCGGCTACTGGTTCACGGTACAGTCATTTATCAACCGGTATGCGCCGGTGTAAGCATAGACGGTTATTAAAAATGAGGATTAGTAGGGACACAGTCAAAGAAGCGCTCAATGAATAGTATGCTGTTTCATAAGGAGGTTGCCGTATATTTTAAGGAGTGTGCGTGATGAAAAGAATATTCGTTGCTTTATTGGTATTAATCGGAATACTGTTGGTTTCGTGCGATAAAACCTCAAAAGATAATACGGAAAGCTCAAAAAGTGATCAGTTGGTAACATACAGCACAATGAATGCGGATTGGCCGGAATATAATGATCCTCAATCTATATATGATGTTGCAGACTTGGTTTTTACAGGAAAAGTAGTTAAAATATCTTTTCAATTATTAGACAGTACCACCGCAAAACCCCCTACCTCAAAAACGGAGGATATTGATATTGTCCTTTTTACTATTTACGATATCGAAATTATAGAGAATTACAAAGGTAATCTTTCAAAAACGATTCAAGTTAAAAATAGGGGAGGCATTAAGGACGAGTTTATAGAAGAACAGCTTGATGAGCTTAAGAAAAAAGGCGATACGGTTATTCCGCTTATGGAAGGTATGCCGGAAATCACTATCGGAAAAGAATATCTGTTTGTCGTTAAGAGAAACGAAGATCGTCCGGCGTTCCTGATAAACTTAGATCAGTCTGTTTTCAGTCTTGACAACCCGTTCGAAGAACATCCCCATACAACGGCAAAAGACATCATTTCGGTTTCCGGAAAAGAAAACTGGAACGCTTTTTGGGAGCAGTGGCAAAAGGACAATCCGAACTGGGAATCAAAATTAGACAAGGACGCAGTTGAAAAAGCGCTCAATGAATAATATGTTGTTTCATAATAAGGCTGCCGCAAAACGAAGGTTTAGCGGCAGCTCCGTTTTTTTATTTGCAATGTAAGGCGCCTTAATCCGTCCGCCAGAACTTGCGGTCAAGGCTGCGGTACTGAATGGCCTCCATGAGGTGTGTCGTCGTGATGTCCGAAACGCCCTCGAGGTCGGCGATGGTGCGCGATATGCGGAGAATCTTGTCATAGGCGCGCGCGGAAAGGTCAAGGCGTCGAAAGGCGGTTTCGAGCAGGGCGGAAGCTTCTTGGCTTAAGGCGCAGTATTTTCTCGTCATAGCGGGTGTCATACGCGCGTTACAGGTGATGCCGGTGCCCGTAAAACGTTCCTGCTGGATTTTTCTTGCGATGTTTACGCGTGCGCGTATAGCCGCGGAGGGTTCGGCGGGGCGTTTTTCAGAGAGCTGGCTGTAATCGACCTGAGGAACCTCAATATGTATGTCAAGCCTGTCGAGAAGCGGTCCGGAAACCTTGCTGAGATAATGTGCCGCGGCACCCTTCGGACAGCGGCAGGGCTTGGTCGGGTGTCCGTAGTAACCGCAGGGACACGGGTTCATTGCGCAGACGACCATGACATTGCACGGATAGGTAACGGTGCAGGAAGCTCTGGAAATGGTGATGGAGCCGTTCTCAATCGGTTGCCGCATGACTTCCATGGCGGCGCGTGAAAACTCCGGCAGCTCATCGAGAAACAAGACGCCATTGTGCGCCAATGACAGCTCACCGGGGCGCGGAATACTTCCGCCGCCGGAAAGCCCCACCGAGGAAACCGTGTGGTGCGGGGAGCGGAACGGCCGGACATTGACCATCGCATCGCCTTCTTTAAGCTGTCCCGCCAGGGAATAGATTTTTGTGGTGTCCAGCGCCTCCTCAAACGTCATATCGGGCATAATGCCCGGAATCCTTGCGGCGAGCATACTTTTTCCCGAGCCGGGAGGACCGATCATCATGACATTATGACCGCCGGCGGCGGCAATCTCCAAAGCGCGTTTTGCCTGATACTGTCCCTTGACGTCTCGAAAATCGGGGAGCTGGGTATCCGGCTCAGGCATTTCAAAGGCGCGTGGAGAAACGGGCTTTAAAAAGTTTTTTCCGTTGAGATGGGCGGCGAGCTCGCGTACCGTACGCACGGGATATACCTGAATTCCCGTTACAACGGCAGCTTCCTCGCCGTTTTCAAAGGGGACATAGGCGACGCGCATCTTGTTTTCTTTGGCAGCGATGACCATGGGCAGTACGCCGTTAACACGCCGTATTTCACCCGAAAGCGACAACTCACCGATAAACGCCGATTGCTCAAGGTCGGCGTTTATTTGCTTTGTAGCCGAAAGGATGGAAACGAGAATCGGTAAATCGTATACCGCCCCTTCCTTTTTGGTGTCGGCAGGGGCGAGGTTGACGGTAAAATGGCGCGTAGGCTCAAAGGCGAAACCGCTGTTCTTGATAGCCGACGCAACGCGCTCACGCGCCTCGCTGACGGCAGCATCCGGCAGACCGACGACGTCAAAGCGGTATTTACCTTGCGTGACATCGGCCTCCACACAGACCATATAGGAATCAAGTCCCAACAGTCCGATGCTGTTTATTTTCGCAAACACAGTATTCTCCTATCCGTGTAGTATAACGATTGTTTAATCGGCGGATGAGTTATCGGTTGGCGGTGTGTCATCCGAAGGCTGCTCCGGCTTAAGCGCCGAAGGGGTGCTGCCCGGTTCTTCCGTCATGGGTTCGCCGTAATAGATGACCGTATCCTCTGTGCGGACGTCACCGGAAAGAAATACGGGCGGCATAGCCTCTATAGAAGCGGCTTGCTCGGACTGCTCCGCCTGCTTCTCAGACAGAAGCTTCGGGGTGAACGCAAATGTTTTCATGCGTATGAGCATCAGCAGTACCACGAAAATCGCCAGAGTAATGATGGAAATTGCGATGCCGAAAAACATGCCCTGCGGGAAATATTTAAAGCTGACCGTGTGGTGTCCGGCGGTAATCGGTACGCCGAGAAGCGCGTTGCCGATGCGCGCATAATCCGATTTATTGAGCTTTACGCCGTCAATATAGACAGACCAGCCCTCGTCGTAATTGATGGAGGTATAGAGAACGCCGTCGCCCGAAACATCAATCTCGCCGTTGATTTTCGTATCCGTAAAGCTTGTGACGTTCAGTGAGTCTGTTCTTAAAACATTGTAAGCTGTCTTGAATGCGTTCATATCCAGACCGGCGGCATAGAGGTACAGAATACCCGAGCTGCTGTTTTCTATCGGGATTTCAACGGTGACGACCTCTCCGGCGTTTAAGATGCCCATATCGAGAATATAGGGTTTTGTATCAATCGACTGGGTCATGTTCAGACCGTAGTCACTCGTAATGTTGATGGAATCGACCGAGGACGAAGCGCATTTGAGATAGAGGTAAACATTCTGCGTTTCGGGTACGGTGAAATGCATCGTCGCCGTTCCTTTGGTCGATGAGTCGGGAACACTGTAATAATAAGTGCCCGTGGCGAATTCCTCGGCGGCGAACGGGTCAAGATTGTCATAGTAGGCGTCGTCGCTGAACATGATGTTCTTAAGAGGACCGACAAGGCCTGTGGCGGAATCGATAAATCCGTTCTGGACGGCAAAGGGATCGGTTTCGTCATACTGCCAGCCGAGAATCTCGCTATTGACCCGAAACGCGATGGGCAGGGTATAATTGTTTTTATAAGCCGTATAAATACCGCAGGATGCCGTTTCGGTGTACAGCGCGGTATTTCTGATTTTTTCACAGTTGTCCACGATATAGTCAAGCGCGAACATTGCGTTATAAACGGGCGTCTGCGGATTGTAGGTATGGCTGTTGATGTAGTTGCCGTACATACCGAGCTGGTATTGCAGGTTGCTCACCTTCTCATAAGCCATAGAGGAGAACGTCGAAACGCCGTTGTAGCCGTACCAGGCAGGGTCCATACGCGCGCGCAGGCTTGACAGCTCCATACGGTAATGATCGTTGCCCTCTAAGGTGTTCAACTCCTTTTTGAGAGCGACGAAGTCGGTATAGGAGCCGGCGTAAGAGGATTTGGTTTGATCCATACTGTAATGGTTGGTGTTCGCGACGGTATACTCGGCGCAGACCGCACAGAGCAGCAGTGCGGCGACGGCCGTTCTCGGATATTTATCGTTATTGTACAGAGAAAGAGCGAAGATGTAGATACCGATAAATGCCAGCGTAATCCAAAGGGTCAGTTCCGAAAAATTCTTTGAACCGAGCTCCTGCACAAGAATGGCGAAAGCGACGAGACCCAGACCGGTTCCGAGGATTTGTCGGGTCGAGAATTCCTTGATGCCCTGAAACGCCTTAAAGGCGATGATTATCAGGAAAAAGGAATACATATACGAAAAGCGGTAGGGCAGGTCGTTGGGGAAATGCAGACCATGCCAGAAGAAATTGAACTTGTTGACATAAAAAGAGGCGAAGAAAACGCCTAAAAGCACGACGTCGGCTGCCCTCTCGCGCGCTTTGGTTTTGCGCGAGAATAAATACAGAATGACGAGCATAAGCGGCAGGACACCGCAATAGACGTTGGGCAGAACGTCCTCGCCGCTGCTGCGAATGGTCGGCTCAAGATAGGCAAGGTGGTTGGCGAGAAAATCAAATACGGAAAAATACGTTTTCCAATCGGCAGGCCATGCGTCGGAGGTCGCCGAGCACGCCATGAGGATATAGTAGATCGGCACAAGCAGAAAAGCACAGGTGAGCACGGCGCCGACGGCTGTGAGCGCAAAGCGCGTACCGCTGTCGATAAACCTCGAGTTTCTCAGATGTGAATAAACGAAATACACAAAGCGTTTAAAATTCTTTTTCTCTTTATGATGCGCCAGCTTTCCGAAATAAGTATCGCTGATGGAATAGTGTCCGAAATAGTAGGTGAGGAAGTACAGCACAGAAAAGACGCAGAACATAAAGGTCATGTAGTAGTTGGTCAGCGCCGTCAGGACGAGTATGACAAAGTAAAGCCGCTGTTTTCTTTCGTTAATGAGTTTCTCGATGCCCAGTACGGCAAGGGGGAGCAGATAGAAGGCGTCTAACCACATGACGTTCCAGTAATACGCGATAAAAAAGCCGCTCATCGAATAGAGTACGCCGAACGCCGCAATGATGGGACTGCTGACTTTTTGGGAGGATTTGAAATAATACGAGGCCGTAAACGATGCCGTAGATGCCTTGATAAGGATAATGGCGGCAATGGCTTCGGGCATATTTTTATGCCCGAAAAGCAGCATTAGGAGGGAGAACGGCGAGGAAACATAGTTGGCGAAATTGCCTAAAAAACTGCCGCCGCCGCCCGTTTCCCAGGAGTAGAGAAACGAGCCGCCGCCTGTGAGCCGGTCATAAAACTCCGCGTAGAGCGGACCGTACTGATGGTACAGGTCCATACGCAGTATGGTCACCTCTCCGAAGGGAAAAAGGTTGAAGCAATAGTAGACGACCATCATGACAAAGGCCGTACAAAACGCCGCGAGCAGCGTATAGCGGTTGTCGGAGAGCATGTCCCAAAAGGAGACATGCTTTTTCAGATAATTTCTTTTTGCTTTCTTGCCTTTTGTATTGACGTCGTTGTTCAAGCGGCTACCTTCTTTCGAGATAAATCCATACTTACATATATTACCATATATAAGACAAAGTTTCAATACGGATTGTTCCTATAAATTGTAAATTTATTCCGAAAAGCGTTCTGTCACGACCTGTCCGTTCTATTTAAGGACAAGCAAGAATAGAATAGAGCATGAAGAATTACAAGGAAGCGGTATCCCTGTTGCCGCAGGACGTAAAAAGCGCCTTAATGGCCGTCACGGAGGAAACGATGGCAAGAATCAGCGAGATACGCCTCTACGCACAGCGGCCAATCGCGCTTTTGACCGATGGTGAAATACGGTATTTGTGCGTCGGGGGCAGGCTGTCCTCATTTGCGTCGGGAGGGTTTACGGTGTCGGCGGGGAAGCTTGACGAGTGCGTGGCGGCGCTGTGCCGCTACTCGGTACACGCGTACACTGAATCGCTTTGCCGCGGGTATGTGACGCTTCCGGGAGGACATCGGGCGGGGGTGTGCGGTATAGCGAGCGTCAAGGACGGGGAAATCACCGCCGTCAGACGCTTTTCCTCGGTCAATATCCGTGTCGCAAGAGATTTTTCGGGCTGTTGCGGCGAGCTTGTCGCAAGGCTTTCCGGCTGTGATAGCTTTCTGATTATCGGCGCGCCGATGACCGGCAAGACAACGCTGCTTAGAGACATTTGCCGCTATTTTTCCGCACTGCCCAGGAAGGTTTCCGTCGTTGACGAACGCGACGAGCTTGCCGGGTACGGTTCGCCCGGCGGCGGGCGTGACCTCGGTGCGAATACCGACGTGCTCTCCCTCTACCCCAAGGGCGTCGGGATTGAAATTGCCCTGCGCTGTCTGTCGCCGGACATCATCGTTCTCGATGAAATCGGCGGACTGACCGAGACGCACAGAATTCTGGAGGGTGTCAATTCCGGGGTCAGTTTCATTGCGACCGCTCATGCCTACTCGATAGAGGAAGCTCTGTCGCGCCCGCAGATACGCCTTCTGATTGAGAGCGGGGCGTTCAAAAAAGCGGTCGTCCTCGCCTCAAAAAACACCCCCGGCAAGATAGAGAACGTCTATGACTGCAATGTGCTTGTAAAGGAGAGAAAGCTGCCGTGAAATACGCCGCGATACTCTGCCTCATCTGTATTCCGCTTTTGTGGTCACGGCGGCAGACGGCGAAGCTTAAAGGACGCGCGGCGCTGCTGTCGGAGATTTGCGGAATGCTGTCGGGTTTTCAAATGCGCCTCGGCTTCGACAATCCGACGACCAGCGAGCTGATAAAGGGCGTATGCCGGGACGGCGCTCTGCCGCGCCTGGATTTTTTAAGAGAGTGTGCGGCGGGATTTGATAGGGGAGCGGGGGCGTTTTCGGAGGTCTGGGAAAACGCCGTGCGGTGCGATAAGCAGATGAATGCCTGCCTGACAAGGGAAGATACCGGCGCGCTGCTCGCGTTCGGCGCGGGGCTCGGGACGACGGATACCGGCGGACAGCTGATGCTCTGTCAGCGGTTTGCCGCGGAATTCGCCGAGAGGCGTACAAAGGCCGAAGAAGAAAAACAGAGGCTTATAAAGGTGTACGCGACCCTCGGTTTTACGGGAGCGCTGATGGTAGCGATATTACTTAGCTGACGGAGAATAAAGCATGGGAATTGATTTTGTCATCAAGGTTGCCGTTATCGGCATCGTCGTGGGACTCCTGAATCAGCTTCTGGCAAAGGCGGGCAAGGAGGAGTATACGACGGTGACGACGATTGCCGGTCTGATTCTTGTTGTCGCGATGCTGTTGCCCAAGCTCGACGAATTGATTACGGAACTGACCGGGATGTTCGGCTTATGAGGATTGAGGTTACGCAGCTTCTGGGAGTGGCACTTCTCGGGGCGGCGGCGCTTCTGCCGCTGAAAAAGAACGCGCCGGAGTTTGCCTTTCTCGGCGAGGCGGCGCTCCTCTGTGTGCTGTTTATCTTTGCGGCGGGATATTTTTCCGATGTCGTCGAGGCGGTTAAGGAGATTTCCTCGCTCGGCGACGCGGGACTGCGGTACGCCGGGCTGCTTCTCAAAGCGGGGGGCGTAACGATTGCCGGGTCGCTTGCTTCCGATATGTGCCGTGACAGCGGAGAAACGGCGCCCGCCAATCTAATCGACCTGATTGTTAAGGTCATCGTTCTTTCGCTGGCGCTGCCGATAATCAAGGTTTTAATGGAGCTGTCGCTTCAATTATTGAAATGACGGGACGAAAAAGATGAAAAATGTTAAGCAAACGGCTCTGATGCTTCTTGCCGCACTGTTGTTAACCTTGCTTCTGACGGTGACGGCAGCGGGAGCGGGGACCGGGGGAAACATCGACAGCTATACCGACAAGTCCGACAGCGAGGAGCTGTTTTCGGCGCTCGACGACTCGACCAAAGAGCTTCTTGACGAGCTGGGGGTCAGGGATGTCGATATTAACGAACTGTACGATATCGGTTTTGATCGCTTGATTGACTCCTTTTTCGGTCTGTTGACAGGGTCGCTGAAAGAAAAGGCATCCGTGTTCCTTTCAATCACCGGTGTACTGATCCTGTCCGGCGTTATCGCGGCAGTCTGCGGCGAGGAACATAAAAAAGGCGCCGAAATCATCGGCTACTGCGCGGTTGCGCTTTGCGCCGGCGTTCCGTTTCTGTCGCTGCTGTCCGAGATTAAGAGCGTATTTGTCTCGTCGCTCGTTTTTATGAAGGCGTTTATTCCTGTCTACGCAGCCGCGATTGCAGCCGGCGGAAAGCCGATGCTGGCGCTCTCGTTCAATACCGCCGTATTGGGACTCGGAGAATTTATCGTCTATTTTATCGGCAGCGTATACGCGCCTTTTTCGGGGATGCTGTGCTGCCTCGCTTTCACGGGAGGCATCTCCGATTTTCTCGACACCGAACACATCATCGGCGGCATACGCCGTTGTATTACCTTTATTTTAGGGCTTTCGGCGTCTCTGTTTTCGGGACTTCTGACCGTTAAGAGCGTTCTGGCGGGCAGCGCCGATTCCTTGAGCGTCAAGGGGGTAAGATTTCTCATCGGGTCGAGTGTGCCGATTGTCGGCGGGGCGGTCAGCGAAGCGTACGCCTCCGTAGCGGCGGGGCTTGTGCTTGTGAAAAACACGATCGGCGTCTTTGGAATCATAGCGCTTGCCGCGCTGTATCTGCCGGTTATTGTCGAGATCGCCGCATGGCTTTTACTCCTCAACATAAGCGCCATACTCGCCAAAACCCTCGGCTGTGATAGAGAAAACACTTTGCTTAAGGGGATGAGCGCTTGCGTATCGCTGCTGTTTGCCGGAACCGCCTTAACACTCGCGGTACTCATCATTTCATGCGGCGTCGTTTTGAAGATGACATAGGTAAAGAGAGCGTTCACCGAAAAAGGCTTGCCGCCAAAAGGATGGACGGCTTTTCGCAAAGCGAAACCGCCTTTTTTAGCCCGGAAAGGACGTAATTTCAATATGGAAGCGTTAAAAGAAGCCGTTATCAATATGGCTGTATGTTCGGTCGTCTGCGCGGCGGTATTTGCGCTTTTGCCGAAATCCGGCGGCAGACGCGCTCTCGGTATTCTCGCGGCGCTGACAATGATTACGGTAATTGTAACGCCGTTCGCTTCTCAAGATTTCTCGGGGGAGCTGTCCGAATACTACGCAAAAAGCAATACCGACAGCTATTACGAGGCACGCCGTGAGCTCAACGAAAAACTGCTTAGGGAATATGAAGCGACGGTTGAACAGCTTGCGGAGGAGGCGCTGAAAAAATGCGGCGTCGCCGATTTTAAGGTGAAAGCCGAGGCACAGGGGTACGGCGAATACGGTATTAACGTCACGGCGGTGCGCATATATTGTAAGGACGAGTATAAAGACAGGAAAGAAGAGATTCAGAACGCGGTTTCGGCGGCGGTGGAAGTCGTTCCTGAAATCATTTTTGAAGGGATATAATGTATGCTGAAGAAGTGGATAGCCAAAATCAAACAGGATAAAAAACTTTTACTGATCGTCGCACTGGCAGGGGTCGGCGTACTGCTCCTTGTCATGAGCGAATGGCTCTCAGCGGGCGGGGAAGAAAAGACGGCAAAGGCAGAAACCGTCGGCAGCGACCCATATCTGCTCGAATATCGTACCGCCCTTGAAGAAAGCCTTAAAAAAACTGTTTCCAGCATTGACGGCGCGGGGATATGTACGGTGATGGTGACGCTCGACTGCACCGTGGAGAATATATACGCGCAGAATCAGAATACGGAAAACGGCGCACACGAAGAGGAATCCTCCTATACGGGAACCAGCGACTATGTCATAGTCAAGAGCGGATCAAGCACCGAGCAGGGGCTGTTGCTGACGGTTTTACAGCCGAAGGTGCGCGGGGTAGCGGTCGTCTGCGAGGGCGGAGACTCGTTTATCGTCAAACAGGCAATTACGGAAGCCGTGACGGCTCTGTTTTCAGTCGGGAGCAATCAGGTATCCGTTGCAAAAATGAAAGCAGACAGGGAGGATTTATCATGAATTTATTAGTAAAAAGAAGACAGCTCATTATGGCGGCGCTTGTCGTCGTGCTCGGGGCGGCGGTATTCGTCAACTGGTACTATACACAGTCGAAGACGGCCGACGGCAATTCGACGACAGCCGATTATGTGCAGAACCTCGGCGAGGCGCAGTTTGTCAACAACACGACGGGCTCTGCAGAAGACGCGAACGCGAGCGCCGATGAATATTTTGCAAAGCTTAAACTCAATCGCGATAATGCCCACGAGGACGCCATGGACAATATCAACGCCGTCCTTGACAGCGCTAAGGTTGATTCTCCGCTCGCCGAGAGCGTAGCGCAGTCATTGGATGAGCTCAACGCCTCTATCGAGCTGGAAGCCTCGGTGGAAACGCTTGTTTCGGCTAAGCTCGGCTGTGGCTGCCTCGCCGTCTGCGGAGAAAATGGTATTCAGGTGGTTGTGGAAAAGGGTGTATTGACAGAAGACACGGCGTTGCAGATACGCGATATCGTCCTTCAGAACAGCAAAATACCCGCCGATAAGATTACAATTGTAGAGGCGGGATAATCCGATTTCCCGCTAAAGGAAAAGAAAAGAGAAAGGCCTGCGACGCTGTTTTCGCGTCACAGACCGAATTCTCTTTTTCTTTATTTTTGTGCGGCTGTCACCAGCGCCAGCGTATCGCGCGCAATGACAAGTTCCTCGTTGGTTGGAATGACAAAAACCCTGACCGCTGAGCCCGCTTTGGTTATCTCTCCTTCGACGCCACCATGGCAGCGGGCGTTTGCGGCGTCATCGAACACGATGCCGAGGAAGGAGAGGTTTTCACAGATGTCCTTGCGGTAATCGTCCGTGTTTTCGCCGATGCCGCCCGTAAAAACGATGGCGTCAACGCCGTTGAGGGCTGCTACATAGGAGCCGATAAATTTGCGTATCTGATATTTTTGTATCTTTCGTGCGAGCGCCGCTCTCACGTTGCCCTGTTCGGCGGCAGCCTTGACGTCTCTGTCGTCGGAGGAAACACCGCTGACACCTAAAACACCTGACTTCTTGTTGAGGATTTCGTCGGTTTGCACCGGCGTCCAGCCTTCCTTCTGCTGGAGGAAGGTGACAACCGACGGGTCAATGGCACCGCAGCGGCTGCCCATGGCAAAACCGTCAAGCGGGGTAAGCCCCATGCTGGTGTCGATGACCTTTCCGTCAAGTATAGCGGAGATGGAGCAGCCGTTACCGAGATGACAGGTAATGATTTTGCTATGCTCTTTGCCGAGCAGCTCGATAGCGCGCGCACTGACGAACCGATGCGAAGTTCCGTGGAAGCCGTAGCGGCGAATATCATATTTTTCCGTGTACTCGTAGGGAATCGGGAATACATAGGCCTCCTCGGGCATGGTGCTGTGAAAAGCGGTGTCAAATACGGTGACTTGCGGAAACGAGCTTCCGAAAACCTCAGTGCAAGCCCTGATTGCCTGAGCGTGTGCCACATTGTGAAGAGGAGCCAGTGCGCTCAATTCCTCGATGTCATTGACAATCTTTTCGTTGATGAGTACGCTTTCACTGAACTTCGAACCGCCCTGAACGATGCGGTGCCCTACTGCGCCGATTTCGGAGAGCGAATCGATAATCTTACAATCGCCGCCGGTTAAAGAGTGTTCGACGACCTTGAAGGCTTCGACATGGTTGTTCATTTCCACATCATACTCGAACTTCCTGCCGTCGCAGACAGAGCCTTTGACATGTCCGTCCAACCCGATGCGTTCGCAAACGCCCTTGGCAAGAATGATTTGCTTGTCCATATCGAACAGCTGATACTTGAGCGACGAACTGCCCGCATTGATAACTAAAATTTTCATATACGTCCTCCAACATCATAAGCTTCACAAAAACATGCCTCATAATTATACCACCCAACATTTGATTTGCAAGCATTTACTTTGATTTTGTCGAAAAATATTTTTGAGCAGCCTTAATGAATGTGACTAAGACATTGACGAAATGTATTCTTTGGGGTAAACTATTAGCAATATTTGATATTTTTTGAGCTTACAGAGGAAACACATGAGGAATTTCGGCGTCATTGCGGAGTACAACCCGTTTCATAACGGACATGCTTTGCACCTTGAGCGTACACGCGCTCTGGGCGCAAACGGAATTGTCGCGGTGATGAGCGGCGACTTTGTCCAGCGCGGCGAATGTGCGATTATGCCGCAGCGCCTGAGGGCTATGGCCGCACTGCTAAACGGAACCGATCTCGTGCTCTCGCTGCCGCTTCCCGGCGCCGTCGCCGGGGCGCAGCGCTTTGCGGATTGGTCTGTAGGGATACTCAGCGCGCTCGGCTGTGTGGAAACCATATCGTTCGGTTCTGAGAGCGGGTGTATGGAAAGCCTCCTTGCCTGTGCGGACAGCCTCGGCGACGACCGCCTCGACAGTCTGATTACCGATTATCTGAAAAGCGGCTGCACCTACGCCGCAGCCCGTCAGAAAGCCGTGCGGACGCTTGCCGACGAAAAAAACGCGCGGCTCTTGTCAAACGCCAATGATATCCTCGGTATCGAATACATTTTGGCGGCGCGGCGACAGAAAAGCCCGTTGCGTTTTGCGGCGATACCGAGAGAGGGCGCCGCGCATGACGAAAATTCAAACGGACGGTACAGAAGCGCCTCGCAGCTCAGAAACGCGCTGTACGCCTCAGAGGATATTTCCGGCGGCGTTCCAAAAGCGACGCTTGATATAATCGTCGGCGGCAGGAGGGAGGGGAAGCTTCCTCCCGACAAAAACAAATACGAAACGGCGCTGATGTCTGCGCTGCGCCGTCAGACGCCGGAAACGCTGGCACAGCTTCCCGATATTTCCGAAGGGCTTGAATACCGGCTGTACAAAGCTATCCGGAGCGCGTCAAGACTCGAGGAGCTGCTTATGACAGCTAAATCAAAGCGCGTAACGCTGGCGCGGCTACGCCGCATCGTTCTGTGCGCATACCTCGGGGTCACCGAAACAATAGCCGCTATGCCGCCGCCTTACATCCGTGTGCTCGGCATGAACGAAACCGGAAAAAAGATTTTAGCCGAGGCCGGAAAAACAGCGTGTCTGCCGATTATAGGCCGTCCGTCACAGATCAAAGAGCTTTCTAAAGAAGCCCAGGCGTTCTATGCGCTTGAGTGCGCGGCAGCTGACCAATACGCATTGCTGCTTCCGGTTCCGGACGAATGCGGGCGGGAGATGACGGACGGGGTCATTCGATGTTAAGAGAAGAGATAAAAGATAAGAGAGAAAAGATATGGGCGGGGACACCCCGCACCCCAAAATAAAATCGCGGCGCAGCTCCAATTCTCTTCTCTCTTCACTCTTATCTTTTCACTTCGTTTAGAGAGTAGATAAAACGAAAAAAGAACTATAGGAGAAAAATATTGAAAACAGTATTGGTCATCGGCGGCGGAGCCGCCGGACTCATGGCGGCGGGAACCGCGGCAATGAAGGGCTGCAAGGTGACGCTGCTCGAACGCAATGACAAGCTCGGGCGAAAGCTCGCGATAACAGGCAAGGGACGCTGCAACGTCACCAATAGCTGTCCGCTCGTCAGCGACGTCATACGAAATATCCCGGTCGGCGGCAGGTTTCTGTACGGCGCGCTGACGCGCTTTACGACAGATGACACCATGGAATTTTTCGAGCGGCGCGGCGTGCAGTTAAAAATTGAACGCGGCAACCGTGTTTTTCCCGTCTCGGACAACGCCTTTGATATCGTTGACGCCCTCAACCGTTTTATTACGGAAAACCGCGTCAAGCGCGTAACGGCGCGGACTGTCGGGTTGATTATGTCGGAGGACCGCGTTTTGGGTGCCGTTACGGAGGACAAAAAGGAATATCTTGCCGACGCGGTTATCGTCGCCACCGGCGGGCTGTCGTATCCGCAGACCGGCTCGACCGGCGACGGCTACGCGTTCGCCCGGCAGGCAGGACATACGGTTGTACCGCAAAAACCGTCGCTGGTGCCGCTCGAATGCCATGAGGGCTGGTGCAGCGATACCGCAGGGCTGACCTTGAAAAACATTGCGCTTACCGTTATGGATACGGATACCGGCCGGGAGGTGTATAAAGATTTCGGCGAGCTTCTGATCACGCATTTCGGCGTATCGGGTCCTGTCATTTTGAGCGCCTCGTCGCATATGCGCGATATGAAACGCGGCAAGTTTGCGCTCATTATCGATTTAAAACCCGCTCTGTCGGAGGAGCAGCTTGATAAACGCATCGTCAGTGAAATAGGTCAGAATCCGAACAAGAATGTATTTAACCTTGTATCAACGCTGTTGCCGCGTTCGCTTGTACCCGTGGCGGTGCGTCTGAGCGGCATTGACGGGACACAGAAGGCTAACCAGCTGACAAGGGAAGCGCGCTCGGAGTTGATTCGGTTGCTTAAGGGACTGCGCTTGACCGTGACCGGTTTTCGCCCGATTGAGGAAGCAGTCATCACCTCCGGCGGGGTAGCGCTCGATGAGCTTGACCCGCGCACGATGCAGAGCAAAATGAAAAAGGGGCTTTATTTTGCCGGCGAGGTCATCGACGCCGACGCCTACACAGGCGGTTTCAATCTTCAAATTGCCTTTTCCACCGGCTTCCTCGCCGGCTTTTCCCAAGACGACTAAACCACCCTACCTTAAATTTGACATCTGAATTCTGACATCTGAATTGTGAGGAAAAATTAAATGATTAACATCGCGATTGACGGTCCCGCGGGTGCAGGCAAAAGCACCGCCGCCAAAGCCGTGGCAAAGGCTCTCGGCTATATCTATGTTGATACCGGCGCGCTGTACAGAGCGGTCGGTCTCTTTGTGACAGAGCAGGGGAAGGATACAAAGAGCGAGGAGCAGATTGTGCCGCTGCTTAAGGGGCTGACCATATCCCTGCGCTTTGTCGGCACAGAACAGCACGTCTTTCTCGGCGCAAGGGACGTTTCCCCGCTAATCCGTACGCCGGAGATTTCCATGGCGGCGTCAAATGTGTCGGCGCATAAGAAGGTTAGGGATTTTTTATTTGAATTACAGAGAAACATCGCCGCCAAAAACAACGTGATTATGGACGGACGCGATATCGGGACGGTTGTGCTGCCCGATGCCGACGTGAAGATATTCTGGACGGCGTCCGCAACAGCCCGCGCTGAACGCCGTTACAAGGAGCTTCTCGAGAAAGGCACTCCCGCGGATTTTGACGAGGTGCTCAGTGAGATCATTCGGCGCGACGAGCAGGACAGTACGCGCGCCGTCGCCCCGCTCAAAGCCGCCGAGGACGCGGTTTTTGTAGACACCACCGACATGACGCTCGAGCAGTCGGTAGAATATCTGATACAACTCATTCGGGAGAGGATCGTATGACCGAAATCATTCTCGCAAAGACGGCGGGGTTCTGCTTCGGCGTTGACAGAGCTGTAAAGCTTATCAATGATTTGCTGCTTGATGGAAAGCAGGTCGCAACGCTCGGACCGATCATACACAATCCGCAGGTCATTGAGGATTTTGAAAAGCGGGGCGTGCGTATCGTATCGTCATCCTCAGACGCCCCCGACGGCGCGGTTCTCGTCGTGCGTACGCATGGGGTCGAAAAAGAGGTAATGACGCAAATCGAGGAAAGCGGCGTGCCCTGTGTGGACGCCACCTGTCCGTTTGTCAAAAAGATACACAAAATCGTCGATGAGAACTCATCCGATGCCGCCGTCATTATCTGCGGCGATCCCCTACACCCCGAGGTGAAGGGTATAGAAAGCTACGCGCACGGTGACGCGTTTGTGGTCAAAAGCGAAAAGGAGCTTGAGGAACTGCTGAATGAGCGACCCGCGCTTTGTTCAGAGCCGGTTGTGCTCGTATCACAGACCACTTTTTCGGTAGAAGAGTGGGAAAAAAGCGTAAAAAAAGCAAAATTACTATGTACAAACGCAAAAATATTTGATACAATATGCTTTGCCACCGAAGAAAGGCAAAAAGAGGCGCTCGAACTGTCAAACCGCTGCGACGCGATGGTTATCGTCGGCGGGAGGCAGAGCTCCAATACGGCGAAGCTCGGCGCGGTCTGCCGGGACAATGCCGATACCTTTCTTGTCGAAGACGCGCGCGAGTTAAATAAGTACGACTTTCGCGGTTATCGCTTTATCGGGGTGTCAGCGGGAGCCTCGACCCCCGCCGGTATTATAAAGGAGGTACTTGAAACCATGTCCGAAATTGTAAATGAAAACAGCGAAATAATTGAGGAGGAGAAAGTGCAGACTACTGTATCCGCCGACGAGGATGTCTATGACTATGCCGCGGCGCTTGAGGAGTCACTGAGCAATTACGGGAGCGACAAGCTTGTTGTCGGTACCGTTATCAGCGTGACCCCGACAGAGATACAGGTTGATATCGGCAGGAAACAGACCGGGTATATCCCCTATGACGAATACAGCGCCGATCCGAACGTGGATCCTCAAAAGGAGCTGAAACCCGGGGACAAGCTCAACTTAATCATCATGAAGACAAACGATCAGGAGGGCACCGTCGTCCTCTCCAAGCGCATCTGTGACGCCGCGAAGGTCTGGGATGAGATCATCGCCGCCGAACAGAGCGGAGAAACGCTTGAGGGAACCGTTTGTGACGTCATCCGCGGCGGCGTTCTCGTCAGGACCAGAGGCGTGCGCGTCTTTGTGCCTGCCTCGCTTGTCGGCGCGGGGCGCGATGCGGACTTAAACGAATATCTCAACAAGACGGTCAACTTCCGTATTATAGAAGTCAATAAGCAGCGTAAAAGAGCTGTCGGCTCTATCCGTGCCGCCTCAAGGGATGCACGCAAGGAATCTGAAAACGCCTTTTGGGCGTCCGCCGCAGAAGGACAGGTCATCACCGGCAAGGTAAAGTCTTTGACCAATTACGGCGCGTTCGTAGACATTGGCGGCGTGGACGGTATGATCCATATCTCCGAATTGTCCTGGAAGCGCATAAAGCATCCGTCCGAGATCGTCAAGGTCGGCGACACCGTAGAGGTGTATATTAAAAATCTTGACCACGAGAAGAAAAAGATTTCTCTCGGTTATAAGAAAATTGAGGACAACCCGTGGGAGGTTCTTAAGAGGGATTACCCGGTTGACAGTGTTGTTGAGGTGAAAATCGTCGGTTTGACGACCTTTGGCGCCTTTGCGCAGATCCTTCCCGGTATTGACGGGCTCATCCATATCTCACAAATTGCCAACCGCCGTATTGCTAAAACCTCGGACGTGCTCTCCGTCGGCGACACTGTTTCAGCCAAAATTACCGATATCAATTTTGAGAAAAAACGCATTTCTCTTTCCATCCGCGCACTGCTTCCCCCCGATGTGGAGGCTGTTCCCGATGTCCTTCCCGACGCGTCTGTAGATGAGGCTCCGGCTGAAATTTACACCTCTCCCGACTCCTCAACCCCGGCAGCCGACGCCGCGCCCAAGGAGGAAATCGTTTTTTCCGAAGCGCCCGTTAAGGACGCCGGCGAAGCGGAATAGGCTTCATGTACTGCAGGATTTGTCATAAGGAAAACCCGGATCACTTTGATACCTGTATTTATTGCGGAACTTCATTAGCCCCCGAAAAAAAGGCGGGCTTTTTGAAGTCCCGCAGTTTTTTGTTTAAAAAAATAACTCCTGTCCGCCTGTTTACTGCGTTTTTTGCGCTGTGTTTGCTAACTTTTACCGTGTTTTCAATTGCTGCAGCCGTAAAAAAAGAGCATCCGGAAAAATGCGCATATGCGTATGCCGCCGCTGTCGAAAGCGGTGACGAAGAGGCTTATGCGGCGTTGTATGATGAGGAATATGTTCAGTTTCAAATTGATTATTCCTATTATAAAAAGAGCGCGTTTGAAGCTGTTCTTAAAAATGAGCTTGGCAAAATGACTTCGTTTTATACGGAAAAATGCGGTGAAAACTATTCTCTTGACTGCAAGGTTACTGAAATTAACTACGCCGACGTTAAACGTCTTTCGGAAATACAGGCGTATTATATAGGGGAAATGAAGTACAAGAACGAAATTGAAACCGCGGCGAAGCTTAGGGTGATTTTGAAGGTTAATGGTAAGGATGGTACATATCAAACGATTATGCCCGATTTCTTTTGCTTGAAAATCGGCGGTGCGTGGTTTTGCGCGGGTGGGTTTCCGCAATCATTGTATTGGTAAAAAATATTGTGAAAAACTTATCTTATTATAAAGAAAAGGCTTGAATATTCGTTATTTTTGTGTTAAAGTAGATACGGTTAATTTTGCGAAATACAAAATGAACTTTCGGTAAGTCCGTATTTTCTTTACACTTCTACGGGCGAGAAAGCGTTTATCGCGGTTTCCCGCCCCTTGTTATGTTAAGAAGACGATTTTTAAGGTCACCAATTGTTCGGAGGAAAAATTATGTGTGAATGCTGTGTGAAAAGCGATTTAAGCTTACTCTCCGGCGTGCTAAAGAAGTACGCCTCTGTACCCGGCAGTTTGATCACGGTGCTCCAGAAGGCTCAGGATATTTACGGTTATCTGCCGGCTGACGTCGTTTACGCCATTGCCGAGGCCACGGGCAATTCGCCCGCCAAGGTTATGGGCGTCGCCACGTTTTACGCGCAGTTCCGTCTTGCTCCGATTGGCAAATACCTGATTATGCTCTGCCAGGGTACCGCCTGTCACGTCAACGGTTCTGAGGCGATTGCCGCCGCCATCACCGAAAAGCTCGGAATCAGCGACGGGGAAACGACGAGCGACGGTCTTTTTACGTTGAAAAATGTGGCGTGCCTCGGCTGCTGTTCGCTCTCGCCGGTCATGATGGTCGGTGAAGAAACATATGGCTCGCTGACGCCCCAAAAAGCCTGCGCGGTGCTTGAGGAGCTTTGGAAAAAGGAGGCGGCACAATGAGAGTAACGGTCGGAGAAGGCAGCTGCGGTGTCGCCGCAGGAGCCTCAAAAGTATATACAGCGCTGAAAAGTGCGCTG
Organism: uncultured Eubacteriales bacterium; assembly: GCA_964516565.1. Lineage (GTDB taxonomy): Bacteria > Bacillota > Clostridia > Oscillospirales > Acutalibacteraceae > DTU089. Next base: position 31,711 of record CAZEXA010000007.1, read on the forward strand.
CCGGACACCATACAGCTCGGTATTACCGGTTGTATCGGTATGTGCTGGCTTGAACCGATTGTCGATGTCTACGACGAGGGCGGCGCGCTTCTTGTGCGTCTTGTCCGCGTTACCGCCGAGGACGTGCCTGCCATCGCGAAGGCGGTTTCGGATAACGACTTTTCCGGCGTATCCGCTTTAGAAATCTCTGCGGACGACGCTTCCTTTTTGAAAAAACAGACGCGTATCGCCTTAAAACGCTGCGGCGTGGTCGATCCGGAGAGTATTGATGACTGCATCGCACACGACGGGTATAAGGCGCTTAAAAAAGTGTTGACATCCATGACGCGCGAACAGGTAATTGACGAGATTAAAGTGTCGGGACTTGCCGGCCGCGGCGGCGCGGGATTTCCCACTTGGTTCAAGTGGCAGGCGGCGAAAGACGCCGTAGGTGAGGAAAAATACTTAATATGCAACGCCGATGAGGGCGACCCCGGCGCGTTTATGGACAGAGCGGTTATCGAGAGCGATCCCCATGCGCTGATCGAGGGCATGATGATCGCCGCCTATGTCATCGGCGCGAAAGAGGCCATCGTCTATGTGCGCGCCGAATACCCGCTTGCTATCGTTCGGCTTGAAAAGGCCATAGAACAGGCAAAAGAAAACGGTTTTTGCGGCGAGCATATTCTCGGAACGGACTTTTCGTGCGCCATGCGTATCAAAGCCGGTGCGGGCGCTTTCGTCTGCGGCGAGGAGACGGCGCTTATCGAGTCGCTTGAGGGCAGCCGCGGTATGCCGCGCCTCAAGCCTCCGTTCCCGGCGCAATCGGGTTACTGGCATAAGCCCTCCAATATTAACAATGTCGAAACATATGCCAACGTTTCATGGATTCTGTTAAACGGCGGCGCCGCCTACGCGGCAATGGGCACCGAAAAAAGCAAGGGAACCAAGGTATTTGCGCTGACAGGCAAAATCAAACGCGGCGGCCTCGTTGAAATCCCGATGGGTAAGACGCTGCGTGAAGTCATTTTCGATATCGGCGGAGGCATTCGCGGCGATAAGCAAATGAAAGCCGTACAGCTCGGAGGTCCGTCCGGCGGCTGTATACCGGAAAGCCTACTCGATACGGTTATCGACTACAAGGCGCTGTCGGACACCGGCGCAATCATGGGCAGCGGCGGTATGGTTGTCATGGATGAAAACACCTGTATGGTGAATATGGCAAGGTTTTTCTTCGATTTCACCGCCAAGGAGTCCTGCGGCAAGTGTACACACTGCCGAATCGGCACCCGGCGTATGCTCGAAATTCTTGATCGCATTGTCGCCGGAGAAGGCAAACCCGAGGATGTTGACACGCTGCGCGAGCTGTGTATGACTATCCGCGACGGCGCGCTGTGCGGACTGGGGCAGACCGCCCCGAATCCCGTGCTGACGACCTTGCGTTATTTTGCCGACGAGCTTGAGGCGCATATTATCGATAAACGCTGTCCGGCGGGGGAGTGCACCGCGCTTCGCCGTTATGAAATCAACGCCGAGAAATGCACCGGCTGCACGCTCTGCTCAAGAAAATGCCCGGTCGGTGCCATTAAGGGCACGGTTAAACAGCCGCACGTCATTGATATGGAAACGTGTATCAAATGCGGTCAATGCGCTGCCGTCTGCCGCTTCGGCGCGGTCACGGTGGGGTAAGGGGGACGCTATGAAAACAATAAACATTACAATCAACGGTAAGACATGTACCGCCAATGAAGGCGACACCGTTCTGAAAATCGCCGCCGATAACGGCATAGAGATACCCAATATGTGTTTTGACAGCCGTATGGAAGCCTACGGCGGCTGCGGTCTGTGTCTGATTGAGGCGGATGGTATCGGGAAGCTCTTGCGCGCTTGTTCGACGATTGCCTCCGACAATATGGTGATTCACACCGATTCCGAGCGTGTTTTCAAGGCGCGTAAAATCGCACTCGAACTACTGATGAGCGACCATGAGGGCGATTGTCTCGGTCCCTGTACGCTTCATTGTCCTGCCGGTACCGACTGTCAGGGTTATGTCGGCAGCATCGCGGGCGGCGATTATACCGATGCCGTACGCATCATTAAGGAAAAAGTGCCGCTTCCGGCGAGCATCGGACGCATTTGTCCGCACCCGTGTGAAACGGCGTGCCGCCGGCAGCTCGTTGAAGAACCAATTTCGATTGCCTGTCTGAAAAGCTTTGCGGCAGATAAGCTGCATGCGAAAGGCGAGAGGTATCTTCCCGCGAAAGAGGCGTCCACGGGTAAGACGGTCGCCGTCGTCGGCGGCGGTCCGGGAGGACTGACCGCGGCGTATTTCCTCGCGCTGAAAGGTCACGCGGTTACCGTTTTTGACGCTATGCCGAAAATGGGCGGTATGCTGCGTTACGGTATTCCCGAGTATCGCCTGCCCAAGGCGGTGCTTCAGCGGGAGGTTGACGAAATCGCCTCGCTGGGTGTCGTGATGAAAAATAACGTCCGTATCGGCAAGGATATAGCGTTTGATGAGATTCAGAAAACCTATAACGCCGTGCTGGTCGCCATTGGCGCTTGGAACAGCTCAAAGCTGCGCTGTCCGGGCGAGGAGCTCGAAAATGTCTGGGGCGGCATCGATTTCCTGCGTGAGGTCGCGCTGGGTAATTCCGTATATGTCGGCAATAAAACAGCCGTCGTCGGCGGCGGCAATACAGCAATGGACGCCTGCCGCACCGCGGTCAGGCTCGGCGCCAAGGAAGTCAGCATCATTTACCGCCGCACACGCGACGAGATGCCCGCCGAGGATATCGAGATAGAGGAAGCCGCCGAGGAAGGCGTCGTGTTCCGCTTTTTACGCAATCCGGACGTTATTCTCGGTGAAAACGGTAAGGTAACCGGTGTGAAGCTTCAGGTGATGGAGCTCGGCGAGCCGGATGCTAAGGGACGCCGCTCACCGGTGCCGGTAGAGGGCAGCTTTGAAACGATAGAGCTTGACAGCATCATCATCGCCACGGGACAGAAGAACAACAACGCCGGCTTTGAAACCGTTGAAACCAACCGCTGGGGCTGCCTTGCCGCCGATGAAAAGAGCTTTCGTACTAATCTTCCGGGCGTGTTCGCCGTCGGCGATGCCACAAACAACGGCGCATCAATAGCAATCGAGGCCATCGGAGAGGCTGAAAAGGCTTCCAAGGTGATTGACGCTTACCTTAACGGTTTGGAGGTTTCCTACCATAAGCCGTTTGTCAGCGAACGTAAAGTCACCGCGGAGGATTTTGAGGACAGAGAGCGTATGCCGCGTGTTCGTATGAATGTCCGCCCGGCGTCCGAACGCAGGAACGACTTTAAGGAAATTATACGCGGCTTCTCAGATAAGCAGGCACAAGATGAGGCTTCTCGTTGCTTAAAATGCGGCTGCCATGACTATCACGATTGTAAACTGATTCGCTACGCGCGTGAAAACGGCGTCACCGATATCAGCAGATTCTGCGGCGAAAAGCATAAGCCGTATCAGGAAACAAAGCTTATCTGCATTGAGCGCGACCAGGGTAAATGCGTTTTATGCGGGCTTTGCGTCAGAAGCTGTGAGCAGATTGCGAAAAAAGGCATACTCGGCTTTGTTGGCAGAGCGTTCCCGACCCAGATCAAACCGGAGTTTGATAATGAAAAAGCCATAGCCGGCTGCGCTGACTGCCGCCTATGTGCTGAAATTTGTCCGACCGGCGCTTTGAAACTTCTGATAAGCGAAAAATAGTAATCCTATTGACAATATACAATATTCATAAAGAAAGGAACCTCTCTTGATATGAATGACACAAAGAAACCAATCAGTCAGGAAGTGCTCACGGATTTTACGGAGATAAACGACTTTATCGATATGTATTATCCGGGACGGAAGGACTGTCTGATTCGCATTTTACACGCCGCGCAGGAAATGTACGGCTACCTTCCGGCTGAGCTCCAGTGTTTTATTGCCGGAAAATTGGATATGCCGGTCTCAGAGGTAGCGGGTGTTGTTACCTTCTACTCGCTTTTCTCGATGAAAAAACGCGGCAAGCATACCTTGCGCGTTTGTCTTGGCACCGCGTGTTATGTCCGCGGCGGCAAAAAACTTATTGACCATTTACTCAAGGTTTTGGACATCGAGATTGGTGACACCACCGAGGACGGGCTTTTTACTTTTGAAATTGCCCGCTGTATCGGCGCCTGCGGACTTGCGCCCGCCATCATGATTGATGACGACGTGTATAAGCAGGTTACTCCCGCGAAACTGGATACCATCCTCGCGGGCTACAGAAAGGCAGAAGAGGAGGTGGCAGAGCATGATTAAGACGATTGCCGATTTACAATCCATCCAAAAGGCGTATCAGGAGAAACTCGGTACCTATAAGTATCTTGTCCTTGTATGCTATGGTACCGGCTGTCTTTCCGCCAACTGCAAGGATGTGCGTAATGCGCTGGCAGAGGAGATCGAAAAACATGGCCTTCAGAAGGATATTGCTCTGATTGAAAGAGGCTGTATGGGTACCTGTGCCGTGGGTCCGGTGGTCTATGTCCTTCCCGATGAAACATACTACACCGAAATGACTGACGAAAAAATGCGCCGTGTATTTAAAGAGCATTTTCTCGGCGGTAAGCCCGTGGAGGAATACACCTTCTACGACAATATCGAGAAAAAAAGGATTATCAGCAGAAAAGACATCAGTTTCTTTAAAAATCAGGTGCGTATCGCCCTGCGTAACTGCGGCCTTATAGATGTCAACTGTATCGACAGCTACATTGCCAAGGACGGATATTTTGCCATTGCGAAAGCGCTTGAAAATGGGGATAGACGCGCCGTTATCCAGACCATCAAGGATTCCGGACTGCGCGGCAGAGGCGGCGGCGGCTTCCCTACAGGCGTTAAATGGGAAGCGGGTTACAACGCCCGCGAGGGACAGAAATACATCATTTGTAACGCCGACGAGGGCGACCCCGGCGCGTTCATGGACCGTTCTGTGTTTGAGGGGGATCCGCACAGCGTTATCGAAGGTATGCTGTTAGGCGGCTACGCCATCGGCGCGGACAAGGGTGTTGTGTATATCCGTGCGGAATATCCCGTGGCATTTCACCGTTTGGAATCCGCTCTTGAAATGGCGAAAGAAAACGGGCTATTGGGCGACCATATTTTAGGAAGCGATTTTTCCTTTGACATCGAAATCCGTATCGGCGCGGGCGCGTTTGTCTGCGGTGAGGAAACAGCGCTGATGGCGTCTGTCGAAGGCCACCGCGGCGAGCCGAGGCAGAAGCCCCCGTTCCCGTTCCAAAGTGGATTGTATAGCTGTCCGACCATCATTAACAACGTCGAAACGTTCGCCAACGTCCCCGCTATCATGCTTCACGGTGCGGACTGGTTCCGTCAATTCGGCACGCCGGAGAGCCCCGGCACCAAGGTGTTTGCCATTACGGGCAACATCGTCAACAGCGGCCTTGTTGAGATACCGATGGGCATGCCTTTGGGCAATGTTATCTATAATATCGGCGGCGGCATTCCGAAGGACAAAAAGTTCAAATCCGCGCAGACCGGCGGTCCGTCCGGCGGCTGTATTACTCCTGAAAATATCAACACACCCCTCGAATATGGTTCGCTCATTAAGCTCGGCTCGATGATTGGTTCGGGAGGACTGATCATTATGGACGAGGATACCTGTATGGTCGATACCGCGCGTTTCTATCTTGATTTCATTCAGGAAGAATCCTGCGGCAAATGTGTAGCATGTCGTATCGGCACCAAGCGCATGTTGGAGATACTGGAGAAAATCACACAGGGTAAAGGTGAGCCCGGCGATATAGAGAAGCTCGAAAATCTCGGTCATGTCATTCAACAGACTGCGATGTGCGGACTCGGGCAGACCGCGCCCAACCCCGTTCTCAGCACCATCAAGTATTTCCGCGAGGAGTATGAAGAGCATATTCATCAGAAACACTGCCGTGCCGGTGTTTGTACCGATCTTTTAAGAAGCCCCTGCGAAAACAATTGCCCGGCAGATATTTATATCCCGGGATACATGAGTCTGCTGGCGACGGGGAACCCTATGGACGCGTACCGTCTGATGTTCCGCGAAAATCCGTTCTCCGGTATCTGCGGCAGAGTCTGTACGCATCCGTGTGAGAGTCGTTGCCGCCGCGGCACGGTTGACGAGGCAATCAACATTTGCGAGCTTAAGCGCTTTGCTACCGATTATGCCTATGCCAACGGAAAGCCCGAGGATATCGATTTGGCTCCGATCGCAAAGCTTAACAAAAAGGTCGCCATTATCGGCGCAGGACCGTCAGGCCTTACCTGCGCATATTATCTGGCGCGTCTCGGTTACCAGGTCGAAGTATTTGAAGCTGAGAAAAAGCCGGGCGGCGTCATGCTTTACGGTATTCCCGAGTATCGGCTTCCCAAGAAGATCGTCGCGCACGAGATATCCATTATTGAGAGAGCCGGCGTTAAGATTCATTTGAACACCAAGATTGGTAAGGACATTCCCTTCGCAGAGCTTGAGGAAAAATTTGATGCGGTGTACATTGCCGTCGGCGCGCAGACCACTGCGAAGATGCGCATTGAGGGCGAAGAGCTCGAGGGCGTCTATCATGGTCTGGACTTCTTAAAGAGAACCGCGCTTAAAGCAGACATAGACTTTACAGGGAAAAAGGTCGCGGTTATCGGCGGCGGCAACACCGCTATTGACTCCGCGCGTACAGCCATCCGCCTCGGCGCCGCCGAAGTACGGATTCTCTACCGCCGCGAGATAGCCGATATGCCGGCGGACAAGATTGAGATTGAAGACGCCGAAAAAGAAGGCGTAAGAATCACGGCTCTTGTCAATCCGGTCAGCTTTATCGGTGAAAACGGCAAGCTTACGGGCATCAAGCTTATCGAACAGGGGCTCGGTGAATTCGATAGTACGGGACGCCGCAAGGCTATAGCGATTGAAGGTTCCGAATATGTAGAGGCGTTCGACGTCGCCATTCCCGCCATATCTCAATCACCCGATACGGCATTCTTGTCTGATACAGGCGTCAATACCGTCAAATGGGGCGGCGTAAAAGCCGATAAGCTTACGCAAGCCACCACAAAGGACGGCGTGTTTGCCGGCGGCGACGCTTACCGCGGACCCAAGGACATCGTCAGCGCCATTCACGATGCCAAGCAGGCCGTTAGTGCCATCGATAAGTATCTTGGAGGCAAGGGTGAGCTGTATAAGGGTGCCGAAGTGGCCATTACCGATTATCATCTTGAGGGCGACATTGCGGAGCACGAGCGGTATACACCGCGGCATATTGAGGCGGAAAACTGCAAGAATAGTTTTTGTGAATGCAACTGCGGTCTTGACGCTGAAAATGCCGGCGCTGAGGCTCAGCGTTGCCTGCGCTGCGACAGGAGGTAACAAATATGATTAATTTAACTATCAACGGGAAACAATGCACAGCCAAGGACGGCAGCACTATTCTTGAAGCCGCCAAACAAAACGGTATTTTCATTCCGACGCTCTGCTATTCAGAAGCGATCGACCATGCTATCGGCTCCTGCCGTATCTGCGTGGTTGAGGTCGAGGGCGCAAAAACGCTTCAGGCATCCTGTATGGTGAAAGCTACCGAGGGCATGGTTGTCCATACCAACAGTGAATTTGTCCGCGAATCGAGAAAGGTTCTGTTTGAACTTGTTCTTTCGGACCACGACATGAACTGCCTGTATTGCAGCCGCAACCAAAACTGTGAGCTTCAGAAGCTCGGAAAAATTCTCGGCGTAGATTCGTCCCGTTTTGAGGGAGCGCGTTCGGCGAGAAAAATTGACAATTCCGTTTCTATCGTCCGCGACACCGGCAAATGTATTCTCTGCCGCCGTTGTATGACGGTGTGCAGCGATATTCAGCAGGTCGGCGTACTGGCAACGCAAAACCGCGGATTCAAATCGGTTATGGCACCGGCGTTTGAGCTTCCGCTCAATGAGGTCGCCTGCTCTTTCTGCGGACAATGCACCGTTGTTTGTCCTGTAGGGGCACTCAAAGAGGCCGATGCCACCAAAAATGTATGGGAGGCTATTAACGACCCGAAAAAGCGTGTCGTCGTACAAGTGGCTCCCGCCGTCCGCGTCGCGATTGCCGAGGAATTCGGCAACCCTGCGGGCACCCGTGCCACCGGCAAGCTCGCCGCCTCTCTCCATGCGCTCGGTTTCGACGATGTGTTTGACACCAACTGGGCAGCGGATTTGACCATCATGGAGGAGGGGACTGAGTTTCTTAACAGAGCTAAAACCGTCTTAACGGGCGGGGAAGCCGTTCTGCCGATGATTACAAGCTGCAGCCCCGGATGGATCCGCTTTATTGAGGAGAAATTCCCGAAGCAGCTTTCCCATCTGTCCACCTGCAAATCGCCCCACACGATGCTCGGTGCCGTCGCCAAATCCTATTACGCGCAGAAAATCGACGTCGATCCCAAGGACATGTTCGTCGTTTCCGTGATGCCCTGTACGGCAAAGAAATTTGAGATTAACCGCGAGGAAATGAAGAACGACGGTGTTGCCAATGTTGACGCCGTCCTCACCACCCGTGAGCTTGCCGATATGATCCGCTCGGCGGGTATTGACTTCAACAACCTTGAAGACGCTGAGTTTGACGCGCCGCTTGGCCTGTCGTCAGGCGCCGCCGATATCTTCGGCGTCACCGGCGGCGTCATGGAAGCCGCTCTGCGTACCGTCTACGAGCTGACGACCGGGCGTGAGCTGCCGTTTGAAAGCCTGCACGTCAAGCCGATTGTCGGACTTGAGAAAATCAAGGAAGCGACAATTAAGTTTGAAAACGTTCTTCCGGAATACAGCTTCCTCGAGGGCTTTGAGCTGAAAATCGCCGTCACCAACGGTCTGGCGGGAGCCAGGGAACTGATGATGCAGATTGAAAACGGCCAGTCACCGTATCACTTCATCGAGGTCATGGGTTGTCCGGGCGGCTGCATTACCGGCGGCGGACAGCCGAGAAGCGAGGATCCTGATGTCCGTAAAAAGCGTATGTCCGCCATCTATACCGAGGATGAGAGCAAGAAGATGCGTAAATCGCATGAAAACCCGTCCATTCAGGAGATTTACAAGGACTTCCTCGGCGTACCGAACGGCCATCTGTCACACGAGCTGCTCCACACCACCTATACCGACAGAAGCAACCTCATTTAAGTCAATTCGTTTTTTAACCGGAAGGAACGCCTCCTTCCGGTTATTTCTTTGCCTTCCGGTACTTACCATTGCTTTAAAAGTTACAAATTGTTACACTTTAGGCACAGGAGGTAGAGAAATATGAAAAACAACAGAATGAAAGCCTTGTCTCTTCTTCTTGCGGCGACGCTGTGCCTGATGCTGTTACCTATCGGCACGTTTCGGGTATCGGCTAAAACAACCATCACGAGCGTCAGTTACGCAAAGGGTAGTAATTACACTTCAAACGCCGCATTGGCGGCAAAGCTCGACAAGGTTTTCAAGGGCAACTGCAGTCTTTATTGGAACAGCGGCTGTACATCGGCGGTATACGCCCCCCTCGGGAGCAGGTATCTTACGCGTGCTAACCAGTTTTACGTTAAAAGCAGTACGACCGGCAACGTCATCTACGGCTGGCAGTGTTATATTTACGCCAACGGCGTCTACAACTATTTGTTTAGAGAATGGGTTGGTCACGGTCTGGGCTTTGCCCATTCGGTTACGGTCATCGGCGGCGGCGCATCGAGGTTGAGCTACAGCAACTTTAAAAACGCGGGTGTTAAAACCGGTGCCTATATGCGTACGACCCCGAACGCCTCGGGAGCGTATTCGAGCAGCGGCGGCCATTCGATGATTGTTTTGTCCTACAGCTGGGACAAGATTACCGTGCTTGAGGGTAACGCCGACGGCAACGGACAGGTGCGCATCACAACCTTCACCTGGAGCGAGTTCAATTCAAGCCAGCTCTACGGTAAGGGAAGATACCTTTGCCATGTTGTCCAGCCGACATATGCATACTACAACGCGCTGTACTAAAGACCTGCAAAAACCGCGGTACTGATTTTACCGCGGTTTTCTTGCTTTTTCTACATATTTCAGCTATACTCATATAAGAGAGGTCGAGATTGAAGTGGTTATAGAATGAAAGCGAAAACATCTCGGGCGCTGTCGTTGTTCCTTGCGTTGTTGCTGATAATACCGCTGCTGCCGGCGGCGTTTATCGGCGTTTCCGCCAGGAGCGTTATTACCGATCCGGTCAAGGCTTCCGGGGGTGACTATACTTCGGACACCGGACTTATAGATAAGCTGAACAGTATTTTTTCAGGAACTGTCGGGCTATATTCCGACGCCGCCTGTACACAAGCAGCGTCGGCGCCGCTGGGAAGCGCCGTCATGACCGGCAGTAACCGCTATTATGTGAAAAGCAACACGACCGGAAGCGTCATTTACGGCTGGCAGTGCTACATATACGCCAACGGCGTCTACAACACGCTGTTTAATGAATGGGTCGGTCACGCTGCGTCGTTCTCCCACTCGCTTATCGTGATTGGCGGCGGGCTGACCACGGTGTCTTTTGCGCTTTTTAAGACGGCGGGGGTACGCACGGGCGCGTATCTGCGCACGACGACGGACGCGACGGGGGCGTATAACGGCAGCGGCGGGCACTCCATGATTGTGCTGTCCTATGACGAGCTGTCAGTCACCGTTCTTGAAGGGAACGCCGACGGCGCTGGGCTTGTCAGAATAACCGTCAATACTTGGAACGAGTTTAACACGAATTATCTTACGAGCAAGGGACGGGTTCTCTGCCACGTCGTACAGCCGACCCCCCAATATTACGACTATCTCTATGGGGACGCGAACGCGTTTTCGAATACGTTTCCCGTTGACTACAATCTTGACGGCGGCGTTATGACGCCCAACACAATAAAAACATTTACCGCCTCGGGCGAAAACCGGTCAAGGGGCACCGACCAGCTGATTATGTATACGGATATTTACGGCGCATCGACCCGCACGAACCAATACGGTACTGAGATTGTTATCGATTCGACCGGTCTTGCGACCGCCGCGCCCGGTTACGGCATCGGGAACAACGCGATTCCTCTTTCAGGCTTTGTGCTGTCCGGACATGACGAGGGCGGAAAGCCGCTTGCCGATATCTATCCGGGCATGTATATCGCCTATGTTGCGGGAACGCTCGATTTTACTGTGTACGCCGACAGGGAGAGCTATTTAATCGGGGCCAAAAAGGTGACGGTCAATAACGCCTACGGCGATTTGCCGACACCTATTAAGGAAGGATATTACTTTACCGGCTGGATTGACGCTGCCGGCAGACCTGTCACGCCGGATACCGTTTTTACAGACACTGCCGCCGTCACGCTGACGGCGTGCTGGACCCCTGTGCCGGCGATGCCTTCACTGATATACCGCAACAGCCTGACAGGGACAATTGACGATGAGAACGGGCTTTTATATAATATTCCCGCTGAAACAACCGCCGCGGCGCTTATGTCTGCCGTCTGCCTTTCTGATACACAATTCCTTGAGGTGCGTGACCAAACGGGCGCGGCGCTCCTGCCAGACGCACCGCTTTCGACCGGCTGTATGCTCTGTTTGATCGCTGACGGGATTACAGCGGATACGGTGCTGTTGTCGGTACGCGGAGATGTGGACGGTAACGGTTTTGTCGACGTTTCTGACGCGCGGATCGTCTTGAGAGTTTCCGCCGGGTTTATTAGCTTCGGCAAAAATAAAGCCACTGAAATAGCGGCGGACGTACTGGGCGACGGGGAATTAATCGACAACGCGAGAAAGATTTTGCGTGTCGCCGCGCAGTTAGATACGTTTTAAGCGAAAAGACAAGAGAATAGAGAAAAGAATAGGGCGGGGCTTTTACCCCGCACCCCAATATATAAGAGAAGAGAGAAATTCGGCGAGAGATAAAAGAATCAGATATGCGATGCTTAATAAAATCACGCAGAATTTTTTAATTCTCTTTACTTTTTTCTGTAACCGGCGTTTCATTTTGCGCAGAATCTTCATTTTTCTGCGGTGCGGCGTCGATTTCGTTGAGCATATTTTCAAGGCGTTCCATTTGATCGCTTACACCCTTTTCAAGATAGGGGAAGGAGTGCAGCAGATTGGGGACGCTTTTTTTGACTTTGGATTTTTCCGGCTCGCGGAGCTTGAAAAACTGCGCTTTCAATGAGGCATACTGTTCATGTACCTCGTCTGAGAGCTCTTTTCTGGCCATGGCGCTTTTCGTTTGTAATGCGTCAACCTTTGAGCCGACCGTTGAGAAAAAAAGCTCCGCTGCCTGCGACATCATATCGGAAAAACGCTGCAGCTTGATAGAAAAGCTCCTGAAACGCAGCGCGGAACGTACCGTGTTGAAGAGATCAATGGCGAATAACGTCAGGATGACGAGCAACATGTTGTTGCGGAGACTCGGCGTGATAAACGAATCGAGCAGTTTGCTTAGAAAAGGGTGTCCCAACTGAACGAAAACGACGGAAGCCAGTCCCCAGTAGAAGGTGTGTGTCAGGCAAATGCGCCCTTGAATATTGAATTTCTTTTTTGAGTAGTCCCACCAGCGGGCGTGAAAAAGCTTTTCCATCAAAAAGCTTGTGATGAATTCCACGATATCGCAGAGCACCATGCCGACGCCGAAAATGAGCAGCGTATTGTAATACCATTGCTCAAAACGATGCGACAGCGGCATCAATAAAACGATCATAACCACGGCGCCCGTGCCATATATCGGGCAGATCGGGCCTTTTAAAAAACCGCGGTTTATCCACTTTTTTTCGCCGATAGAGCAATAAAGCGACTCGACAAACCAGCCGATCGCGCTGTAAAGAAAGAAATAAAAGACATCCTTTAAAAATATGTTCATCAATCCAGCCCTGCCGTTTTATAAAATTTATCACGGTGCTTCTCGGAGGAAGAGTAGTACACCTCAATGGCCGCGCAGTACTTATCGACGGCGCTGACAATCCACCCTTCGGCGCTGCGGGGCGGAACGGGCGTCAGCGGAAACATGTGATGCCGGATAATATCCTTTTCCTTTGGTGTCAACACACCGCATAAATGGTAGGCGTTTTTGAGGGCGCTGCCGGGGTGACGGTAGCCGTGAAGGCGGTGGCTCGGATCACTTTCGCGCCAGTCGTAGTAAAACAGATCGTGCATAGTGGCGGCGCGTGCCGTTCCTACCGCGTCTAACCCCAAGCGTTCGGCGATGACAAAGCTTATGAAGGCGACCGACCGGATATGCTGTAGGCGATTGAACACAAAATGCTGCTCAAACTGCTCTAAACTCTGTATTTGAGGACAGTTAAAAAGCTCGCCCGCGGCGGACAGATAGCGTTCCCATGCGGGAGTATTCATGGTGTACGAAGCGATATATAACTTATACAGTCGTCCCATTAGTATTCCCGTCCGGTCATAATGTATTCAGGTCATACGGCGTGCGTTGGTAGACAAAATAGTTAAGCCAGTTGGTGTAAAGGAGCATACCGGCCTGCCGCCAAGTGACCGGGGGGGTTCTTTTTATATCGTTATCGGGAAAATAGTTGTAGGGGATTTTAATGGGCAGTCCCTTATCTAAATCGCGGAAGTATTCCTTAGCCAATGTGTCGGCGTCGTATTCCGAATGGCCGGTGGCATAGAAGTTTCGGCAATCCATATCGGAGACGAGATGGACGCCCGCCATATCGGAATAGGAGAGAATTTGCAAGTCCTTGACCTTGGCGATATCTTCACGGCGAATTTCCGTATGACGCGAGTGGGGAACATAAAAAACGTCGTCAATGCCGCGCATGATCGGATGGTAGGGGTCGAGCGGACGATGAGGGAAAACGCCGAATATCTTTTCATCGAGCATATACTTCCGGATGCCATACCGGTAATACAGCCCTGCCTGTGCGCCCCAGCAGATGTGGAGCGTCGAATATACATTGGTTTTTGCCCAGTCGAAGATACGAACAAGTTCCGGCCAGTAATCCACCTGCTCAAACTCCATAAGCTCGACCGGTGCGCCCGTGACAATCATCCCGTCATAGCGGTTATCCTTTATATCGTCGAAGGTCTTATAAAAGTTGAGAAGATGCTCTTTCGAGGTGTTTTTGCTCGTGTGTGTGGCGGTTCCCAGCAGTTCGATTTCGGTCTGCAGGGGAGAGTTCGAGAGGATTCTCAGAAGCTGTGTTTCCGTTTCGATTTTGGTCGGCATCAGGTTGAGTATTACAATACGCAGAGGACGGATGTCCTGCTTTATTGCGCGGGACTCCGACATGACGAATATATTCTCCAGCTCAAGCGTTGCTTTTGCCGGGAGTTTGTTGGGAATTCTGATGGGCACGGTTACACCTTCTTTTGCAGGAAGTATATCATAGGGCAGATGAGAATGCAATTATTACACAGTATTGTAAGGATTATTTAACAATTAACAATTACGATTATTCCACGGAAAAAGCAACACCTTCAAAATTGATTTTATCAAGCGATATTTTGACAAATTGCTTTTTCCCCTTCTTCAGGACGACATACCCCTTTTCAAATTGCGTAAGGGGAATCGCCTTGTCAAAGGAGGTGATTTTTTCATCGTCAACCGACACGCCGCCCTGTTCGATAACGCGGCGCGCATCGCCCTTTGAGGAGCACAGCCCCGCACGCAAAAGCAGGTCGACGACGCGGATCGCACCATCCGTAAAGTCGGCGGCGGCGACGAACGCTTCGGGCATGGTGTCTACGCTTGCGGCTCCGGAGAAAAGGGCACGCGCCGTTAAGCGGGATTCCTCTGCGTCCTTTTCGCCGTGAACAAGCTTTGTGATTTCATAGGCAAGGCGTTCCTTGACTTCGTTCAGCTCGCTTCCCTCGCGTTTTTCGTAGGCGGCAATCTCATCAAGGGGCACGAAGGTAAGCATTTTCAGGCATTTGATAACATCGGCGTCGTCAATATTGCGCCAGTACTGGTAAAACTCGTAGGGGGAAGTTTTATCTCTGTCAAGCCAGACGGCGCCCTTTTCGGTCTTGCCCATCTTCTTGCCCTCGCTGGTGAGCAGGAGGTTAAAGGTCATACCGTAAACCTCCCGGTTGTCCATCCGGCGGTTGAGCTCGACGCCGAAGATGATATTGCTCCACTGGTCGTCGCCGCCAAACTGCATGATACAGTCCTGTTCTCTGCCCAGTACAAGGAAATCGTAGCTCTGCATCAGCATATAGTTCAGCTCAAAGAAAGACAGACCGCGCTCGAGACGCTGTTTATAACACTCTGCCGCCAACATTTTGTTGACGGAAAAATGAACGCCGATTTCGCGGATAAAATCGATATAGTTGAGTTTTCCGAGCCAGTCCGCGTTGTTAACCATAATGGCTTTGCCGTCGTCAAAATCGATTAAAGCGGACATTTGGCGCTGAAAACACGCAATGTTGTGGGCGATCGTCTCGCGGTCAAGCATCTTGCGCATGTCGGTTTTCCCGGAAGGATCGCCGACCATAGCGGTGCCGCCGCCGAACAAAGCAATCGGCGTGTGCCCGGCGCGCTGCATATGCGCCATGACAATAATCTGCAAAAAGCTGCCCACATGCAGGCTGTCCGCCGTCGGGTCAAAGCCGATATAGAAACGAATCTTTTGGTTGTTCAGAAGCTCTTTGATTTTTTCCTCGTCGGTCGTTTGGGCAATCAGTCCTCTAGCCTTCAGTTCTTCAAACACGTTCATAGAAAAATCCTCCAGAAAATTATTCCCGGCAGAAAAAACCTCTGCCGCAGTTACAGCAGAGGGCGAAAAATCGCGGTACCACCTCAGTTTGTCTTCTTCTCACAAAGAAGACCTCAGCGGGTATTTGAATACCCTATGCTTAACGCGCACTCACGGCAGAGCCTATTTATAAAATCTTCAGCCCTGCGGCTCACGGATGTAATTCGCGAAGACGCGCCGCTCCCTCGCACCAAACGGAAGCTCTCTTAAGGACGCGCTGCTCCGTTACTTCTTCCGGTCACAGCCGATAGAGGCATTATAATGTAATAACAATGGGTTGTCAATATGTTTTTATTTGATAGATTAAGATAGAATCGCACGGGTTTATCATTTCAACTTGACAAATTGGGAGGTTTTGTATAACATGAAACCTGTGATGGAGTCTTTTGCTGATGTCGGTAAACCGTACGCACAGTGCTTATACGGCGATAAAATCAACGAATCCGTCTTAATATCCGATAATTAAAATCATAATAAGGGGAGGGTTATTGCATCATGGAAGATAACAAGAAAACCGACGCCGGTTTCGAGGGCTTTTCCGAACAGAGCTTTCCGACGGCTCCTGAACAGCCGGCTAACGCGCCGCCGCCGCAGATACCCATGAACCCGGTGCATTCCGTTTACGCTCAACCCGTTTACGCGCCCGGTTTGCCGGTACAAGGACAGCCTTTGCCGTACAGACGGGAAAAGAAAACCGTCAGCATTGACACCAAAGACTTAGTTTTCGTTGTCGTCACGCTGCTTGCCTCTGTGCTTTTTGTGCGCTGTTCTTTTTTCGGAGGCTTCAATCTCGGATTTACGGTATCGGCTTCTGTGCTGTTTCTCTCAGCGACGCTGTATACGGTCAAGAAAGGCGGGCGCATCGGCGCTTTTCCGCTCATTTGCGGCGGATTCGCGCTGCTTCTGTCGGTGCCCTTTTCGTTGTATGCCGACAATGTGATTCGATTTATTTCTGTGTGCGGTATCGTTATTTTAACCGCGCTGTTCCTCGGCGGATTGACAAACTCACTGCAGTGTACCGACGGCAGTTATATGCTCTTATATGATGTATTAAGAATTATTGTTGTCTATCCGTTTAAGCACTTTATGCTGTTTCCGAACAGTATGCGGGGCAAATCGGGCGAAAAAGTGGATATGCAAGTAAAAAAAATAGGTTATATCCTCGCGGGAATTGCTGCCGCATTTCCGATTGTGGCGATTGTTGTTACGCTTCTTATTAACTCCGATGCGGCGTTTGAGTCGATGGTGAAACTGATTTTTGGGAATATTACAAATTCCTTAGTCAGTATTGCGGTGGGGCTGCTGCTGGCTCTGCTGCTTTTTCCCGTGTTGTTCGCGCTGCGTAAGGGCGTTGAGCGGCTGACGGATGAAAACCGTTTAACGGAAAAAACCTTCAACGTGAACACGGTACTTGCCAACACGGTGTTGACCCTTTTGTCCGCCTGCTACGCGATGTATCTTCTGTCTCAGACAGCCTACTTCTTCAGCGCGTTTTCCGGGCTGCTTCCCGAAAACTACACGCCCGCCGAGTATGCGAGGCGCGGCTTCTTTGAAATGTGCGCGGTCGTAGCCATCAACCTCATTGTGTTCTTTGCGGCGTATATCCTGACAAAGCGCACCGAGGAGGGGTCGCTTCGCCCCCTGACAAAGGGACTGCTGACCTTTTTGTCGTTGTTTACGCTTGTGCTCGTTTCAACCGCTTTTTCAAAAATGTATCTGTATATTGACCGCTTCGGACTGACAAGACCGCGTGTGCTGACCTCGGCGTTTATGCTCGTTTTGTTTCTGATTTTTATTACGCTGATGCTGCGCCTGTACCTTAAAAAGCTTCCCTACCTGAAGCTGGCGGCTCTGATTACCGCGGTTGTTTTAACCGGGGTGTCGTATCTGGATGTGGATACGCAGATTGCCCGGTATAACACCGCTTCCTATCGAAACGGCGATACCGCTAAGCTTGATGTGGCGACCATCGGCAATCTGTCGGCGGCGAGCATACCGTATCTGATGGAGCTTTACAACGGAGGCAACCGGGAGCAGTCCATTTTAGCGGGATATTTTCTTGTCAACAGCGTGGTGCGCTACGGCGATTATGATTATGAAAATGAGTCATGGAGCTTTAACACGGATTTCAGCCCCATTTCCTACAACCGTGCCGCCGTAAACGGCAAAAAACTGCTCGTCGGTTTTTATGACGAGCTTAAGCGCAATCCGGAGCTGTATAATGCGTACTTCAAAATCAAAGACTACCCCGATCAGAATCAGCGTTATACCACCGTTCTCAGCGGCGAATCGGTTTCACCGAAAAAAACCGATCAGATTTTTGTGTGTATTTCGGAACGACAGTATTTTACCGCCGTTTTGACTGTCTGGCACAAAGGCAAGCCGATTATCTGTGGTTTAACCGATGAAACCGATATTGCCGGTTACGGCGCTTTTGAGGATTTCGTCGACATACAGTGGACGGATGAGATGAGCGTGTCGGTAACATTGAACGGCAGCTATCAGAAAAATGTATATTTTATCGATTTGAAGAAAGATATCATGAGCAATCATGCGACAGACACCGTGGAGGATGTGGGGTATTAATACTAACGGCGCTAAGCAGAAGTGAGCGGCTATTTGCTGTGAATGAGAGGCATGGTATAAAAAAAACACGGCACGGCTCAAAACGAGCCGTGCCGTGAATGTTTTTTCAGCCCTTTGAGGCCGCGCCGATCACGGCGCGTAGCTTAGCGGGGTTTTTGG
>CAZEXA010000008.1:0-45659 GCA_964516565.1 uncultured Eubacteriales bacterium
TTTTATATTTGGAGCATTGTATAAATGAAAACGATTGACAGGTAAAATTTTGTATGATAGTATGAAAATGGTAGCAATCTATTGTAATAATGTGGTTGACACAACGAAAGGATTTGTTCGTTATGAAACGCAGAATGATGAAGCTTGTTTCGGTTTTCCTGCTTGTTGCCGTTTTAGCCGCCTCTGTGTCATTTTCCGCCGCCGCGGCGGGAACGAAGTCCTACGTCATAGAAAGCCCATATGAAAAGGTGGATTGGGATACTTGGCACGCTTACAAGGCGCAGCTGCACTGCCACACGATCGCTAGCGACGGCGATATTCACCCCGCCGACGTCGTGGAGATGAGCTACGCGCTCGACTACGATATTTTAGCGATTACCGATCACGCCGTGCTCAACCGCGGCTGGAGCACACAGCCGCAGACGGTGCCGATATTTCGGCTCGTCAAGTATGAACGCACGCAGATGGCGGATCCCGTCATGCTGACCGAGGAGCGTTATCAGGAGATATTGAACGGCGTCGGCCGCGGCGGCAGAGGGATGCTTGACGTGCCGCTGGGGGTGGAACTCAACGGTGCCGTGCCGGGCAACAGCCACCTGACCGGTTACTTCGCCGATTACGGACAGGGTCTCTTGGGCGTTGACGGCGATTGGGAGACGCCCGTCCGCGAGAACGGCGAAGCCGGCGGCATCACGATGCTTTCGCATTTAGGCAACTATATCGAGTACAGTAAGGATATGTATCCCGAACAATGGGACAGCGAAGAGCTTCAGAATTATTTCGCCAACATCTTCTTAAAATATCCGACCTGCGTCGGCACCGATATCGACAGCGGTACGGATTCTCATACCTATAACGACCGTTATTTCTACGACAAGATTCTTATGAAGACCATTCCGAACGGCCGTACCCCGTGGTGTTTTACATTTTCGGATGCACATCAACTGGGACAGTACGACAGGGCGTTTACGTATCATATGATGACCGGGCTTACGAATGACGAGCTGCGCCGAAGCATGGAAGAGGGAACTCTTTTTTGCATTGCCCGCTGTGCGCAGCATGAGCTGGGAGCCGGCTTTGAGGGCGTGGGACCGGTGCCGATGGTTACGCGCGTTTCCATTGATGAGAACGACAACGCCATCACTCTGGAAACCGAGAACGCCGACAAGGTCGTCTGGGTCGCAAACGGTGTTGAAATTGCCACAGGCAATACCATTGACCTCAACGACTATGAGGATCAGATCACTTGCTATGTCAGAGCCTATCTGACCGGTCCGGGCGGCTGCTGCTTTGTCCAGCCGTTCACAATCGTCGAAGAGGGAACAACCCTACAGCCGGTTGAGGTTCCCGACGAGTATTTGTATCCTGATTTTTTAAGGGATTTTGTTATGGTTCTTGATAAACTCGTCTTTCAGAACAGTCTGATTGTCAAACTATTAAAGGAGTACGCGTTAGGATTGTCATGAATTTTAAAAAACTTTTCAGTGCCGGTTTGATGCTCCCGCTGATCTTCTGTGCATGGGGGTGCGCCCGGTTCGGCGGCAGCGAAACGGCTTTACCGACAGAGAGCACCGCTCCGCTTACGGTGACGGTCACCTTCCCCGAGGGAAAGACGCTCACTGAGATTTTCCAGCTGCTTGAGGAGAACGGCGTCTGCTCTTTTAACGAACTGATGGAAACGGCTAAAACCTATGATTTTTCAGCATATCCGCTGATAGCGGCTATTCCCGAGGACAAAAAAACGGCGTACAGGTTAGAAGGCTATCTGTTTCCGGATACCTACGAATTCTACACGGACTCAGACCCGGTCAGCGTGATAAAGAAGTTCCTCGACAACGCCGAAACCCGCCTTACCGCCGCAATGCGTATGCGTGCCGAAAAACGCGGATATTCCGTAAACGAAATCCTCACGATTGCCTCCATCATTCAGCAGGAGGGTTCCAAATCCTCAGAGGTCAAAAAAATCGCGGGCGTCATCGACAACCGTCTTGAAGATGGTATGCGCCTGCAAATGGATTCGACGACACAATATGTTAAGCAATATGTGCAGCCGTATTGGGAAGGCGATACAAAGCGCTATGACGCCCTGTACAACACATATACGCGCAAAGGACTGCCCGAGGGACCCATCTGCTGTCCGGGTATTGAAACCATCGAGGCAGCCCTGTATCCTGCCGACGTTTCCTATTACTATTTCTGCAATGACGCAAAAGCGAACTACTATTACGCGAGAACCTACAAAGAGCATTTGAGGAACGTCAAAGCTGCGGGTCTCGGCTGATGAAACCGCGTCATCCGCGAGAGGGATATTCTCTCTCCTGTCAATCCTCCGTCCGGCTGTAAGTTCTATACTTCGGGGTGCTTTAAGCACCCCGTTTTTCATTGACAGTGCCGTCGGATTGTGCTATGCTTTATACTATGGAGGCGGTATTTTGGGAAAGCTGAAAGAAATGTTGTGCTGGTCGCCGGTCAACGCGACGAAGGATATCGGGGATTACTCGAATAAGGAGCGGAACTTCTTTTTGGTCGGTCTACTCGGGCAAAATCTGATTTACGCCGTGGTCGGGTCTGTTGTACAAGTGTTTTATACAGACATTCTGATTATTCCGGCGCTCGCGGTCAGCGTCGTCATGGGCGTTTCGCGCGTTTGGGACGCGGCAAACGACCTGCTCATGGGAACAATTGTCGATAAGACGCACACGCGCTGGGGCAAATGCCGCCCTTACTTAAAATTCATACCGATCCCCGTGGCGATTGCCACGGTGCTGATGTTCCTGCCGATTACCCAGGCGCCGGTCTGGCTTAAAATCGTCTACATTATTTTCAGTTTCTTACTGTATGAAACGCTGTATACCTTAGGCGATATTCCGCTCTGGGGTATGACCTCGCTCATGACCCCCGACGAAGAAAAGCGGGCGAAGCTCATCTCCGCCGCGCGTATCATCGGCAGTTTCGGCTCGCTGGCGGTCGTATCGTACTATCCGCTCAAAGACTTTTTCGGGAAAATGGACCTCGGGCTATTTGCCAATACAGGCAAGGCCAACGCCGATCTCGCCTATTTTTCCGAACCGCAGGGCTATCTTTTCGCCATCATATTTATCTGCTTAATCGGCGGTACGATGTTCCGCATCCCGTTTTCTCATGTGCGCGAGCGCATTAAGCAGGCCCCTAAGGAAAAGGACACGTCGTTTAAGCAGAATCTTAAGCTGATGTGGGAAAACAAGTTTTTCCTCCGTGCGGTTCTTTCGAGCATACTCGGCTGCACCAGAAATATTATGCTGACCGCGGGAATCTACTTCTGCAAATGGGTGCTTGGCAACGGCGGCAACGAGTCGCTGTGGCTTGTGAAGCTCGGCGGACCGTTTTTAGTCGGTATGATTATCGCGATGAACCGCAGCACCTGGTTTGCCAAGAAGTTTTCAAAAAAACGCGTTTATATCTTGTCGTGTTACTTAAATGCCATTCCGTATTTACTGATTTTCCTCGTCGGCTACGGCAGTATTCCGTTTATGATGTGTATGCTCGCCATCGGTGGTTTTCTTACCGGCTTTACGACTGTCTACAACACGACGATGGTCGCCGACAGCGTCGATTATATGGAGTGGAAAACAGGCAAGCGCAGCGACGGCGTATTTTTCAGCGGTATCAATTTTACCGCCAAGCTCTCAACGGCTATCACATCGGTTATCGTCAATTTGATATTCAATTCCGTCAATTATACCAACACTATCAACAAACTGACCGTCGATATCGCGGCTGCCCAGGCGGCAGGCAATGTCTATACGCTCAACTTTGCCGCACAGTTTCCGACGATTACGACGGCGATGATGGCGCTGATTACGGTTGTTCCCGCCATAGGCTGTATTTTACAGGCGCTGCCGATCCACGGTTACAAGCTGACAGAGGACATTCACGGCAAAATCATGGAGGATCTCGCCGAGCGTCGCAAAGAAGCGCTGTTGGTGGAATGAAAGTCTAAAAACCGTGTATACTATTTCGGGGCGAAAATGTAATGAAACAGTATTTGCTGAAAAAAAGCAAAAAGCTTCTTCTGATCACCGTCGGCAGCCTCATTTATGCTGCCGGCGTCGCCCTGTTTCTCCAGCCAAACGATCTGGCGCCCGGCGGCGTTTCGGGTCTCTCCATCATCATGCACGAGCTGGTCGACCCCGTTTCAACCGGAACGTGGATATTGATTTTCAATGTCCCGCTCTTGCTGCTCGGTATATGGAAATTTGGGCTGCGGTTTTTTCTGTCTACCATTTTCGCCGTCGCCGTCTCCTCGGCGGCGGTCAACCTCTTTTCCGCCTATATTGGGGCGCTGACCGATGACGTCTTACTTGCCTGTATAGCAGGCAGCGTCCTCGTATCAACGGGGCTGGGAATCGTTTTTCGTGTCGGGGCGACGACCGGCGGCACGGATATTATCGTCAAGCTTTTACGCCTGAAATTTCGCCACATCAACACCGGCACCACGTTTCTGCTCATGGACAGCGCCATTGTCGTGCTGTCGGGATTCGTGTTCGGAGGCTTAAATATCGCACTGTACGCCGAAATAGCCGTCTTTCTGCAGATGTTTGTCTTAAACGCGGTACTGTACGGCTCCGACGAGGCGCGGCTTGTCTACGTCATCAGCGAAAAGAAGGACGCCATCGCCGCTAAACTTCTCCATGAGCTTGAGGTTGGTGTCACGTTTTTAGACGGTCGGGGCGCATATACCGGTGACGAGAAACAGGTGCTGCTCTGCGCGCTGCGTATGCGTACCCTCCCGAAGGTGCGTGACCTCGTCGCCAAAGAGGACGAAAAAGCGTTCATGATCGTTACCAAGGCGACAGCTGTTTTCGGCGAGGGCTTCAAATCTCATAACGAAAAAGAACTGTGAAAGGATAGCTCTAAGGATGAGAGAAGAAAGAGAAACACGCGTCTATGATTTTCTGAATACATACGGCATCCCGTATCGATCAATTGACCATGAGCCTGCAAACGATATGGAGACGTGCCGCGTCATCGAGCAACAGCTCGGCGTGCCAATCTGCAAAAATCTGTTTTTGTGCAACCGGCAGAAAACCGCCTTTTACTTATTGATGATGCCCGGAGACAAGCCGTTCAAGACCAAAGAGCTGTCTGCGCAGATAAACAGCGCGCGCCTGTCGTTTGCCGACGCTATGGACATGGAACGTCTTTTGAATATCCGTCCGGGCGCAGTCAGTGTCATGGGGCTGATGAATGACAAAGACAACGCGGTGCGCCTGCTTGTTGATGAGGACATCCTAAAGGAGGAGTATTTAGGCTGCCACCCCTGTGTCAGCACGGCGAGTTTACGCCTTTTGACCGCCGACGTGTTCGAAAGATTTCTCCCGGCGGTTCATCATACTTATATGACCGTAAAACTTGTCGGAATCGAATAATAAAGGGGTAACCCCTCAAAATCCTTTTACGCCGCCGCTTTATTGCGGCGTTTTTTTATATATAGAATCTTCCAAAATAGGGTTGAAAATCAAAAAAATTGTGATATAATGCAAAAAGAACATATGTTCTATTGAACTGACATTACTTATATTGTATTATTGGAGGGGAAAGGGTTGAGCGAAAACAGATGTAGGCGATGTAACCGTGTTTTAATGGATCCGAACGCCGAATACGGTTGGCGGTGATGATATTGCTAAAGTTGCGAAAAAAGGAGGCAAAGCGCTTTCTGTTGTCGGATTTGCTTTTGATGTCTATGATTTCGGAGCAGTAGTGTACACAGACCTAAATGATAATGATAAAAAACTTGGTAAAACCACCGTAAGATCAGCCGCAGGAATAGCAGGAAGCTGGGCAGGCGGAGCGGCCGGAGCTAAGCTTGGCGCAATGGGCGGAGCGGCAATCGGTACTTTAATTTGCCCAGGCCTTGGTACGGCTATTGGCGGCTTTGTGGGAGGATTAGGCGGGGGAATCGCCGGTTCTTTAACAGGCAGGAAAATTGGAGAAGGTTTTGTTGATATACCATATAAGGAGCTTATGGATGATGTACAAGAAGGTAAAAAAACATTCTATATTTACCGATAAAAAGAAAAAAAGTGGTAAAATCATGCCTCCTTTTGAAGCAGCGACAACTTTGTATCTGCGTATTGATAGCCCCCATTCAAGTATGTATTCATGCGAATTGATGAATTGGAATCCGCACGATAAAGATTATGATAACTTCATGCCCATTGCTTGTGACGTGATGGAGTATCTTTTTGCCGAAATGATTACGGTAGCATTTTTTGAATGTTATGCTATTCAAAAACCTAAAAAAAGGTTGTTTTTGCATAACAAGCCGGCTCAATATGTTTTTAATGATCACTCCGACAGGATTCTCAACTATATTGGGTTACATCCGGAGGAGCAGTGCGGTTTTTTAGAAAAAGAACGTTGCTTCGGTGCGAAGTTGCCAAATATAAAGGTTCTTTATGTTATAAAGGAGCATATAACGGCATCGTTTATTAAGAATGCGTATATTGATACGTTTGTTGAAAGGTACAAGCATACCGGATACGAATTGGTGATTAACGGTTATAGATTGACCGAGAATAAGCCTATACAAGCTGTTATTAATAATAACTATGACATTTCGATTTATTATGACGCAACCCACTCAATGCTTTCTATTGATTGCGATAAAAACGAATATCCCATTGAAAAATTGATTGACATATTAACAAACCTTGCCGAAAAGCACGGTAAAAAATTGGAGGTACAAAGATGAAATACTATCCTATTGGAACGGTGGTCACCCTTGCCGGCGGCAACAGACCGCTGATGATATACGGCAGAAAGCAGATACAACAGACGACGGGAACTACTTGGGACTATGTCGCCTGTTTTTATCCGGAGGGGAATCTTGACGACGACAGAACCGTCTTTTTTCAGGATGACGAAATTGAAAACGTATTGTTTACGGGCTATGAATCCGAGCTTGAAGTGCGTATGCAAGACGTTTTGAACGCTAACGCCTGACAGATAAAATGTACTCCCGCCGACGGCAGATTGCGGTCGGCGGGAGTCGAAATTTGTTAATTCTATTTTATCCCGTTCGGGAAATACGCCTTCATCTCTGCATCGGAGAATTTGAAGAATTTGGCGAATTCCTGAATGGCCTTCTGGCGGCGTTTACTGACGACGTCGCGCAGTGTGGCGCTTTCAGCTTTCCAGTTGGCATAGTCGGAGCTGTCCCAGCGGTTTGAGGCAAGCCGAATCTCAGGGTCAATCGTTCTTTGCATATTGTCGAGAATCTTGAGCATGCGGTTTGTGGTAAAGGCGTTGTTGAGCAGATAGACATAGCGGTCGATAAATTTCTTTTTAAATGTCGGATTCGTCATCAGCGTGCGCTGTAGGTAGGTGGAGAACATATAGCCGCTGCCGTGCCCCTTGGGTTCAAAAAGCCCATAGAAGGAGTTGAATTCGCCGTTGATGCTTGCGGTGCTCAATGATACGTCCATATCGTAGACAAACCACCGGAACTTGTCGCCTTTTTCGTAGCCGCGGTAAAACTTGATATTGCCCGTGTCGGTGTTGCAGAAGAAAATTTCGGTGAGCAAGTAGTCGATATAGCTGTCGAGGTCCATCTGTGAGGCAACGTAGTCGTAAACCGCCGCATTTTTAATGTTGTGGCTTTTCATATAGGCAATCAGCGCCTTGTAGCGTTCCTTTGTGCCTGAAAGCTCGATGGAGTCCCCCTTGACGATGTCAACGGCGTCGGGATTGATGTTCTGATGGGATTCGAGATAGCTCTCGTTGATTTTTTCGCGCAGGTCAAAGTAGCCCCAGTATTTGCCGTTAATGTAGACGGCGACGGGCTGCCAATCCATAGTGGAGGCTTTTGAGTAATCCTCCATGACTTCGCGGCAGAACGCGTCGCGGAGTTTGGCGTGGCGCTGGTCCTGCCCGCCCGCACGCAGCACGAGATCGGTGACGGTGGTAATGCTGTTGCCCTTAAAGAACGGATAGGTGACCTCGTCTTCGCCGTAACTGTCACGCAGGTGCAGCGCTAAGGATTTCTGCTCATAGGCCTTGGAATACTGCCCGAAAACGCAGATACCGGCGGAAAATTCCAGCTCCTTTTTATCGTCTTTATAGTATTCAATGGTCGCCTCGCGCTCCCAGTTCTTCCAGAAGTTCGCCTTGGTATAGGGGAAAACATCCCCGTCATAACCGGGACCCTTTGCTAAAATGCCGTTTTTATAGCCAAATAGACCGTCCGGGCTTGAGGTGATACAGACGACGGGAATCGCGTGCGTCTGACCGATAATATAGGTTTGGGAGACACTGTCGCTGGGTAGGAGCGTATCCGAAAACACCGTGGCGCGAAGGGAGATGGAACCGGTGAGCTGCAGTGGCTCGGTATACGCCTGCGATTTGTTCGTCGGCTCGCTGCCGTCGGTCGTAAAGCGGATTGTACCGCCCGCAGTGCAGGAAATAGTCAAAATGTCCCCGGAAGCAGCGTAACCGCCATCGGTTGAAAATACAGGTTCGGCGTTGTATCCGGTGAAGAATGTTGCGGCGTTTTTCTCGCCGGGTGTCGGCTTTGCGTAGTAAACGCGCGCTTCACCGCCCGAGCGTCCGCTTGTCAGCCCGATGCGCAGCTTCCCGGTGGAAAACATGTCGAGAACGGAACTATCCGGTTTCAGAAGATACAGCGTTTCGCCGGAGCTGTCAACCGTAAACGGCGCATATTTGTCGGTGTCTTTCGCAACGGCGGTCTTGCGGCCGGCGGCGTTGACAACAACATAGCCGTGCGCTTTAATGGTCAGGTCGGTAAATCTGTGGATGGGTCCCGACAGGCTTTTGCAAAGCCCGTAGCCTTTGAGGCTTACGGGCTTGTCAGTATGGTTGTACAGCTCGATCCAGTCGTAGAAGGTTTCTTCCTTGTTACCGGTCGCGTAGGCGGCAGAAACCTCGGAAATGGTAATCTTTCGCTGCTCAAACGGTACGGTGAACGAGAGTGTTTCAAAACCGGTCGCCGTGTTCTTTTTGCCTGGGGTAGGGCTTGCGTAATAATAGTATTTTGTCAGATTGTCGGGACTGCGTCCGTAGGAGGTGTTTTTGTCAAGCTCGACAACGGCAATGGTGTCAACGGGCTTGCGCCCGGCGCTCAGAATCAGCGAGGCGTCGTCTCCGCCGAGCTTAAAGGAGGCGTGAATCTCGCCGTTTTCCTTTACGGTGTCCTTACCGGACAGAAAAATCAACAGATACCCGCCCGCCTCAATAGAGGCGGTATCGGGGAATGTCCATTTTGAGGTGTCGTCAGCGTCATCGCTTAAGGTATACCCGGAGAGGGAGATAGCCTTGTCGGCCGTATTGAACAACTCGACCCAGTCGTTGTAATCGCCGTCGCTGTCGTATAACACCGTCTCGTTTTTTAAGCAGTATTCGTTGATAACAAGATGATCTACCGGGGTAGCCGCAACCTCGGTAGCCCGAGACGTGTCGGTATTGCCCTGTC
Organism: uncultured Eubacteriales bacterium; assembly: GCA_964516565.1. Taxonomy (GTDB): domain Bacteria; phylum Bacillota; class Clostridia; order Oscillospirales; family Acutalibacteraceae; genus DTU089. The sequence goes on from CAZEXA010000008.1 coordinate 9,470, forward strand.
CCTTGCCGCAGGCACAGAAAGACAAGGCGAGCAGTATACAGAGAAGCAGTGAAACGGCGCGTAAAAATATCCTCATAACCTAAGAATCCCTTTCGGAACAAAAGTATAAGGACAGTATACCGTGTTTTACGGCAAAAGGCAACAGCTTTCGCCACATTTTACCGTGTATTTTACGGGTTATTTTTGGTAGCAATCGTTCTCAATGGAGCAGCCGCCGCATTTCGTACAGCCCGGCTGACAGGCGGGGTCAAGGTGAAACTCACGCAGCAGAGCACCGAGTTTTTCGCTCATGACGACCAGCTCGTCGGGGTTACAGCGGCGAAGGAGCGCGTAGTCGCAGTCGTCAAACGGCCGAAACGGCATGATGGTCGGGAAAACGCCGATGGAGGCGAGCTTTGCGCATTCGCGGATGATATCCTCCCACGGTTGTATGCCGCCGATAAGAACGCTGGAAACCTGTCCCCACCCGAAAAGGCGCACAGCCTCTTTGAAAGCCTCGTAATAGTGTTCGCGGGAAATCTGCGATTTCCCCGGACAAATCTCGCGGCGCAACTTTTCGTCTGTGATTTCGAGGTTCATGATAAGGACCGTGACGCCGCTTTCCTTGAGGACCTTAAGCAGCGAAAGGTCGGACGGCGGTGCAAGCTCGATGGTTATGGGGCAGTCGGAAAACTCCCGGATGGCGGCGGCGAGCGAGCCCCAGTATTCGGTCATACGGTCGGGATTTTTATAGGTACCGCCGCTGAAATTGAGCGTGTAGCCAAAGGGCAGTTGCTTCAAAAGCTTTTTAAGACCATCGGCAAGTTCGGCGACGGGAATCGGCTCCTTGACCGTGGATTTCAGCGAGCAGAATTTGCATTTCATCTCCGGGGTGTCGTAACAGCAGACCGTGCTCGGCCAGATGTTGATACAGTCCGGCGCGTGAAGGCGCGCCAGTTCATCGATGACAGTACCGGTTTTAGGCAGCGCCGGAAAAAACGCTATCGGTACTTTTTCGTTGCCGTATTGAAGATAGTAACCGCCGCTGTCCTTTTTCAAGACGATATCGGACGCCGCCGAGAACCGCTCGGCGACGCTGACGCTCAAATTGGAATCGTTGATATGCAGATTGACCGCGTTGATAAATCCCTTATCAAAAAAATCGGGGTATTCTTTTAGCAGTCCGGGGACGATGCTTTCATCAATGGTGATGCCGCAGCATAAAAGCCTCGCTTTTAAGGAAATATACTGCTCTCTGCTTAAACTCATAAAAACCTCACTCTAAAAAATTATAAATCATTTCAATCGGGAAACACGCGGTGCGATACTGCTCACAGTCGCGGCAGTCCTTTGTCAGCCTAAGTGCACCGCTCTCGCCTTGAACAAAACCGAGGCTTTGAAAAAACGGTTTGTTACGCGTCACGATGTGTACGCGTTTTGCGTTTAACGCCTTCGCCTCATTTAGCAGCGCGTTTACAAGCATCGCGCCGAGTTTTTGACGGCGGTAGGCGGGCAGAACGGCGACATAATCGAGGACGAACTGTCCGCGCCGTTTTGAGAGCGTTGCCGCCCCGGCGAGCGTGCCGCCATCCATGACGGTCAGGCTGAAAACGGGACGGTCATCGCGGACGATACTGTCGGACACCTCGAGTTCGTTTTGCCTATAAAAATCAATAAGCGCATCATGGCTGTCTATACGGGTAAAGGTCATAACGAATTCCCTATCATATTAGTATATTTATAGTATAACACAACAGAGCCGGATAATCAAACGATTGGTGACCGAGTCACACTTTTTTAATCAATATTTCCGAAACATTCGGACCGCGCTCGCCGTCGCGCACGGTGAACGACAGGCGTAAGGTGCCGTCGGCATACGCCGCTTTAGGAAGAATATGCTCATCCTCCAAAAACGGCACATCCACCGTGACCTCATCGTGAATGAGAACGCCCGCGTCCTCTCCCGCACGCAGGGTGATATGTACCGTATGATACTTTGCGTACACCGTGCGGATAACATACGCGCTGTCAGGGTCAAGACCGTCATAGTTCATGACCAGCGGCATCTGATAAAGAATCGACACGTTCTGCCGCCATGCGCCGGGTACACGGTCGGTATCCCTTTCTTCGAACGGCGAGGGCATCAGATACGAGGTGAGGGGTGTTTGATAGAAGCCGGGATCGTTTTCCCGGTTTCCGTAGTTCTCAAACCGGCTTGCGCTTTCGGGCGTACCGCAGTCGGTATAAAAACCGCCCTCACCGGGGTTGGTGCGGTTGGTAAGCGCGTCAACGGCGGCAAGCTTCTCCTCCGCGCTTGCGGCATTTTTAACTGTTTCAAGGCATTTCAGGATATAGCGGCGGTCATTTAAGGGGATATTCAGGCACTCGACAAACGCGCCTCTGTCCCAATTGCAGGCGAAGTGCCTTGTCTGTGTCAGTTGCGCGCCGATGTGCTCAAAGAGCAGGTCGGAAAGCGCGTTGATCCTGCCGGCGAGAGCGCCGTTTTTGCGCTGTGTGTTCGCTTTGTTGAGTATCCGCACAGCGTCGGAAATGCGGTTATCGACAGTCTGTATGTCGGCGCTTCTCAGTGCGGTCATCGCCTCGTCCTCGAGCACAGCCTCAAAGATACGGCGCTCTTTCTGATAGTAGTCGTACAGTGCCCTTAAGAGGTGCATCTCAAAACGGTAGTTATTTTTTGCATAAGGGCAAAGTTTATCCTTCAGCGACGTCCACAGCGCATATGTTTTTTCGATGGAAACGTTTTTCTCAATTTCACCTTGTAAGTTTTCCTCCAAAAGGAAAAAGCCTTTGGTCAGCTCCTCCTTGAGCGCGCAGTCGATAAAAAGTCCGGCATATTCGCGTGTCGTTTCCTCGCAGGGGGTGTTGCTGTCCCAGTCCTGTGTGAGCCACAGGAACTTATTGAAATCGTCGTTGATGCCTTCCGAATAGGACAGCGAGCCGTCGTTATACTCCTTATAAATGTTGTGGATATGCTTTTCGTCACGCGGCCGAGGGTTAACAAACTCGCGCCCCAAGGTGAGCGCCATGGTCAGATTCCATTCGGGGACAGGGTATTGGCAGCGCAGCGAATGGGCTATGTCGGGATAACCGCGGATAGGGTATTCTGCCGGGATTCTTTTTCGTAAGGTAGGGACGTTGTCACGCTCCCAAGGACCGAAAACCACGCCCGTAAGCCATGAGGGGCGTTTGTCAACCTCGGCGTAAAAGCTGTCGCGCCACAAAGCGCTCGGGGTGCCTGTCTGCGGAGAGAGCCACAACCCGGTATGAGGATGATACTCGGCGGCGATACGGGAAACGGTTTTTGCCCAAGAGAACAGCCGGGGCGGGGAAAGACTTCCGGGGTCGCCGCCGGGAATGAAAACGTGATTGAGATAGGGAATCTCCGCAAAGACACGTCTGCGCTCGGCGATTTCTTTCGCGAGCGTTTGTTCGTCGGCATTGTCGTCAAAGCGGTTGGCATACCACATCCAGACCTCCATGCCGTATTTGTGCGCTGTCTCCGATACAAAACGCAGCATCTCCCACTCGTCATAGACCAGAAGAGGATTTTTATCGTCGCAGCGCGGCGGCAGTATTTCGATGCAGCTTGCCCCGAACAGAGCAAGCTCGCGGATATATTGATCATAGATTTCCGGCGACCACGCATCGCAGGCGTTGGAGGTGGCGTGATAGCCGAACTGGACGCCGCGTATCGGTTTTTCGGGAGCGGTTGTCAGCGCGTACCCGTCCGGCAGCGCGAAATATCCTTCTCTCCATTCGCAGATGCGAAGCAGCTTACCCACGCCGTAGAGCACGGCGCGTCCGTCGTGTCCGCTTACCGTGCAGGAAGTCCCGCAGATTCTTAAAGAGAATTCGTCGCGCTTTTTCAGCGTGCCGTCAACGCACAGCCTAATGACAGCTCCTTTGCCTTCCTCGGCAAGGGTCAGCCCCGTGCGGTGATAGAGTTCCTCTTTAAGCACCCTTGCGGCGAGTTGTAAAGGCTCCGACGCGTTTTCGGGAATCGTTATGTAAGCTTTTAAGTAGTCGCAGTAATCCATAAAAAACGCCCCCCGTCTACTCTACCGCAAAGCCGCATGGCTGTCAACAGCGCGGTTGACATTTATTCTATATATATGTATACTTGAAAAAATGGGGAGTTGTGTATGAACAGTTATTCAGATAAAGCAAAAGCCTTATTCCGCGAGGGTTATAATTGTTCTCAGGCGGTGCTTTTAGCCTTTGCAGAGGAGCTGGGACTCGATGACGAAACCGCGCTGAAGGTCGCATCACCGTTCGGCGGCGGCATGGGGCGTCTGCGCGAGGTGTGCGGAGCGGTCAGCGGGATGTTTATGGTCATAGGCCTTATAGACGGCTATACCTCTCCGAAGGACCGCGATTCAAAAACTGCGCTGTACGCACGCGTACAGGAGCTTGCGCAAAAGTTCAGAGAGGAAAACGGCTCAATCGTCTGCCGTGAACTGCTCGGCACGGGGAAAGAGAAAGAATCGCCCGTACCTGAGGCGCGCACGGCTCAATATTATCAAAAACGGCCGTGCGAGGAGCTTGTCGGAAACGCGGCGGACATCGTTGCCGATCATCTGAAAAATCGGTAAGGCGCGAAGAGCTGTTAAAGAATAATTCGCTTCTGTTTTCAAATAATAGGTAAAACGGAGGTGTTATTATGCACAAGGACAATCTTCTCAGCGGCGATGTCCCGCTGGGCCTCGGGATGGCTTTGGCACAGAATGTTGACGCCATGCGGGTTTTCGGAGGGTTAAAGCCGTCGCAGCAGCAGTACATCATCGAAAAGACGAGGTCGATTTCATCTAAAAAAGAAATGCAAAGCTTTGTTGACGGTCTCAGCACGATGGGTTTTGAATAAAAAAAAGAACCGGTCGCCATCGGCGGCCGGTTCTTTTTTAAGAGTACATATGGTTTGTGGACATATAGTCGTAGATTTTTTTGCCGTGTTCCTGTTCTTCCTTCTGAATGTGGTTTAAGACGTTCCGGCAGCCTACGTCGTTGAACTCGAAAATGCTCGTGTTGTAAAGGCTCGACGCGTGCTTTTCGGAGGTGAGCAAATCGGTGCAGAGGTAGCAGTCGTTTGCTTTGTCGGGGTTTTCCGCCATGGTGTAGCGCTCGGTAAAGGTAGGCTGGCTTTGGGTGCCGCCGCCCATTGTCGGGACGGTGCCGCCCTCGATTTGGGTCAATGTGTTAAGATGCTGCTGTTCAATCTGGGCAATCTGTGAAAACAGGGTTTTGAGCTGAGGGTCAACGGCGCAGGAGGAATGCTTGTTGTACTTGTCTACGCAGAGTTTTTCCTGCCCCTTTAAGTCTTTGAGCAGGCTGGTTTCTTTTTGTGTCAATTGCATTTTTTAATAATCACCTCGGAAGTAGTATGTACAATTATAAAGACTTCATACGGCAAACCGGAATAAAATCCGTATAAAAAACAAGAGGTAAAAAACGCAACGATAAGGCAACGTGAAGAACGTACGGACGGGATAATACGCTTGACAATAAAACCAAATAATGATATGATAATTAAAATATAATACTATTCGAATTTTGCCTAACCATATTGCTTCAAGCGGGAGAATTTATGCCGTTGACACTAATGTATATAACCAATATACCTGGTATTGCCCGTGCGGCGGAAACGTCAGGTATTGACAGAATCTTTCTGGATATGGAAGATATTGGAAAGGAAGATCGGCAGGCCGGCATGAATACGGTCAAATCCCACCATTCGTTTGAAGATATAACGAATGTACGGGTGGCTATCAGAAAGGCGGAGCTTTTGGTACGCATTAATCCGATTCATGAAGCACAAAAAAATCATTGTGATTCCGAAGAGGAAATCGACACAGCCATCGCCTGCGGTGCGGATGTTCTCATGCTGCCGATGTTCAAGACACGTAAAGAAGCGGAGCGTTTTGTAGAGCGAATTAATCGGCGCGCTAAAACGCTTCTTTTAGTTGAGACGCCGGAGGCGGTGGACAATCTTGAGGATATTTTATCCGTACCGGGTATTGACGAGGTACATATTGGACTCAACGATTTGCATATCGCCTACCATCGTAAATTCATGTTTGAGCTGCTTGCCGACGGAACGGTGGATAACTTGTGCCGCCGGATTGCGGCGAAAAACATACGATACGGCTTCGGCGGAATCGCACGCATCGGACGCGGGCAGCTACCGGCGGAATATATAATCGGAGAACATTACCGGCTCGGCTCACAAATTGTTATCCTCTCAAGGAGTTTCTGCGATTTGAACGAATTATCGGATATTGAACAGATTAGCTCGTTATTTTCAAAGGGTGTGTACGACATTCGGAGCTATGAGGAGAAAGCAAGTCGTTTCACGCCCGCGGAGTATGAGGATAACCGCCGGGAGATGGTTCGCCTTGTGGAGAAAATTGTGTCCTGACAGGCATTCTTGAATTCGAGGTATTTAATTTGATCGGGGAAAAACAAAAACAGGCGCTGCCAATCAAAATATGTGCCCTAACCACCATTGAGCAGACAATGGAGTGGTTTTTTGTTGACTCTATGCGTAACCTTCAGAAAAATGGATATGACATTACCCTAATCTGCAATATGAGTGATGCCTTCGTGCAGAATAACAGTGATTTCGCGCGCTGTATCAGCCTAAGCATGAGCCGCGGTACGGATTATCGTGGGGTTATCCGCAATCCGTTTTTATTATGGAAAATCTTTCGGCGGGAACATTTTGACGTTCTGTATTATTCCTCTCCCAATGCTTCTTTATATGCATCCGTCGCAGGAAAATTCGCAGGTGTCAAAACACGTGTTTATAGCCAGTGCGGGCTTCGCTATGTATCCTTCCATGGCTTTAAACGCGCGCTTTTCCGATTTGTTGAAATGCTGACCTGTCGCTTTTCCACCGATGTCCGTGCCCAAAGTCCCTTAAATAGGCAGTTTGCCATTGAACATAGGTTGTGTCCGCAAAATAAAATTTCCGTCGTCGGGATTGGCGGTACCACCGGTGTCGATTTGGCATACTGCCGGGCGTTTGATCATGCGGCGGCGCGCCGGGAGTTGCGCGTGCAATATGGTATTCCGGAGAATGCATTTGTTTACGGCTATGTCGGTCGTATCAATGCCGACAAGGGGATTGGGGAATTACTGGAAGCTTTTCACAGTATTCGGGATAAACAGCCGGATGCCTATCTTTGTCTGGTGGGAATGATGGATTCTGAAAATCCGGTTAACGCCAATGTACTCGAACGTGCAGAAACCGATCCGCGGATTGTGTTTACGGGCAATGTGCCGCCCGCACAGGTGTACCCGCATATGGCGGCATTTGATGTGCTCGTGCATCCGACTTACCGTGAGGGCTTCGGTAAAGTGTTGCAGGAGGCGATGGGCATAGAGCTGCCCATTATCACAACGAATGTTCCGGGTCCGTCAGAGGTTGTTGAGGATGGTGTTTCCGGCGTACTTGTCGAAGTGCGAAACGCCGGCGCTCTGGCCGCTGCCATGAAGCGTCTGTATGGCGATGCTCCCTTACGTGAACGCTTGGCACAGGCGGGCAAAAAGCGGGCGGAAACGTATTTTGACAGACCGATTATGCTTCAGAATATTTTGGAAGACCTAAACACGGTTGTTGGAAGGAAATAGGGGTGCCTGTTATGCTGCTGAGTATCGTTATACCGCTATATAACGCGGAAAAATATCTCGAAGAATGCCTTGAGAGCATTCTTGGTCAGACTTTTTCGGATTTTGAGGTAGTTTTGGTCGATGACGGTTCTAAGGATAAAAGCGGCGAGATCTGCGATGCCTATGCTCAGAGGGATAGCCGGGTCAAGGTTATCCATAAGGAAAACGGCGGACAATCCGCTGCCCGCAACACAGGAGCTGCTAAAGCTACAGGCGATTATATAGTTTTCCTCGACAGTGACGATTTTTTCATCGGCAACACTTTTTTTGCGGATATAGCCACTTTCCCCCAAAAAGCGGACGTCATCTGTTGCAAATTCCAAAAATACTATGACAAGGACAAGCGTTTTGAGGATTGTACCTTTTCTTATGTGAACGCAGCTTTAGAGAAGTCCATGGACGACCGTCTTCTGCGGATGGTGATGGATGATGCCTATTTTGGCATGGCGTGGGCTAAGGTGATAAAGAGACAGATCCTGACCGACAATGATATTATGTTTGATACAAGCCTTGTCAGTTGCGAGGATATGGACTGGTTTTATCGTGTTATCACCGCGGCGCAAAGTCTGGAACTCCTCGATGTGTCCTATATTGCCTACCGGCAGCGTGAGGGCTCTGTAACAAAAACCGTCAAAGCAAAAAACATAATGGATTTTATTAATACCCTTGAAAAATGGACTGCCGCCGTACAGACACTACCCCTGTCAGAGAAAATGAAAACAGCTCTGCGCGGTTCACTCGCCAAATATTACACCAATATGCTGATCGACTATGTCCGTTCTGCGGATCCAAAGAAAACGGATTGTCTGGATGGAATAAAAAAATTGGGCGATTTACTGAATGGGAGCCTAAGCCCGCGTCCGCTCAAGATAAAAAAGGTGTATCGGCTTACAGGTCTCAGAGGGGTTTTGTTGTTTTTAACCATTGTCGATAAGGTGAGGCGCTAAGCGATGGGAAACGAAACGTTGCCGAAAGTGTTGGCAGTCTCTCTAAGTACTTGGCGGTCTGACAGCGGCATACACACGCAGACGGATCTTTTCAAGTTTTGGGACCCCGAACGTTTGGCGCAAATTTATACGAAATCCGATTTGCCGGATACGCCGGTATGCCATACGTTTTTTCAAATTTCAGAAAATGCTATCATACGCAGTGTCCTGACGAGAAAGCCCGTCGGGCGGCGCGTCGAAAATGGTGCACATGCCGACGAGAGAACACAAAGAGCCGCCGAGGCAGAACGGGAACTGTACGAAAAAGCGCACAGAAAAAAGTCATGGCTGATGACCCTGCTACGCGAGGCAGTCTGGGCTTTCGGAAAATGGAAAACGAAAGCGCTTCTCTCGTTTATCGATGATTTTTCGCCCGACGTTTTCTTCATGCCGGTTTATCCGGTCATCTACATGGGTTGGCTGCAGCTCTACATCTTAAAAAAATATCCCAAGCCCTATGTCTGTTACCTCGCCGACGATAATTATTCGTATATGGCGTGCGGTAAAAACCCGCTGGCGTATATTCACCGTTTTTTCCTGCGCGGAGTGGTAAGAAAGCTTTCGACCGGCTGCCGAGAAATGTTTACCATCACAAAAACAGAGGCGCAGGATACAGACCGGCTCTTTTCCACGCAAAGCGTTGTGCTGACAAAAGGAATTGATTACAGCGGTTTATCCTTTTCTGAAAAAGAAGTTTCGGAACCGATTAAAATGGTCTATACCGGAAAGCTTGTTATCGGGCGTGCCTCATCGCTGGTACTGATTTCAGAGGCTCTTGCCGCCATTAATGCGGACAAGCTTCGCGTCACTCTGGATATTTACTCACCCGACGTCCTGGACGGGGCAACGATGAAAAAGCTCAATGATAACGGATGTACTTTCAAGGGTGTTGTGCCCAGGGAGCAAATTGCCGCCATTCAGGAGAGCGCGGACATTACGGTGTTTGTTGAGTCACTGGAAAAACGCTATATCAATGCCGCACGTCTTTCGTTTTCAACAAAGCTGACCGATTATTTTAGCAGCGGTAAATGCATCTTAGCCATCGGTGACGCACATATCGCGCCAATCGCGTATCTACGCGAGAACGATGCGGCAATTATCGCCGAAAGCGCCGGAGAAATCAAGTCACAGCTTATGCGTCTGGTGAACGATCCCGCGTTGATTCGGGCATACGGCAGAAAGGCGTTTGAGTGCGGGAAACGCAATCATGATGAATCGAAGGTCAAAGAGACCTTTATTTCGACAATCCGCAGGGCGGCTTCGCCGTCAGGCGAATGAGGAGACGGTAAAGTGTTTTCGCTTGAACAAGCAAAACAGGAAGCTGCCGGCATTCTGGAAGCGTGCGGGGTGCCCGAAGAAGCTTCTTTGACGGTCGCCGGAGTTTTGGCGACGGCGGATCAGTACGGTGTCACATCTCACGGTTTGTCGATGCTTACCGCGTATGTCGAGCGCGTCCGCTGCGGCGGCTTCAATCTGAAGCCGAAAATACATATCGTGCGAGAAACGGCGGCGTTTGCCGTCATCGATGGTGACAACGCCTTAGGACCCGTTGCCGCGGAGTTCTGTATGCGGTATGCGGTTGAAAAATGTGCCGCTGCCGGTATGTTTACCGTGTTTTCAAGAAACAACAATACCCTCGGGCCCGCCTTTGTCTATCCGCTTTCGGTGGCACAAAAAGGATATATCGGATTGGTATGTACGAACAGCCCCGCACAGATGGCACCATTTGGCGGCTGTGAAAAAATGCTCGGGACAAATCCGTTTGCGGCGGTTATTCCGGTGCCCGGGAACGATCCGATTATTATTGACATGGCAACAAGCGTCGCGGCAAAGTCCAAAATTCTTATGTACCGCGAGCGCGGCGAACGCTTACCGGAGGGATGGGCGCTCGATGAAACCGGCGCACCGACGACAGACCCGGAGGCGGCGCTCAAGGGTTTCATCCTGCCGATGGCCGGCTTTAAGGGATATGGTCTGGCGGTACTCTTCGATATTCTTGCCGGTGCGCTGTCCGGCGCTTCCTATTTGAACCGTGTAGGCCGTTTTTATACGAAAGACACCGCCTCCATGGATGTTGGATATTGCATGACGGTTATCGACCCCGCTGCGGTATACGGAGAGGATTACGCACTAATGATCGGCGCATATGTCCGCGCGTTGCGTGAAAGCAGAGCCGCCGAAGGGCAGAGTATCAGGCTGCCGGGCGATGACCGGCTTGAAAGCAAGCGGGAAAATTCTGGCTGTTAGGGGAAGGGTATGAAGATTCTGCAGATCAATGCGGTCAACAGCTTTGGCAGTACCGGCAGAAATATGGCCGAAAAATCGGCGTTTTTGCGCGCGCACGGCATTGACTGCCATACGGCATATTCGGTCGGTGAAAGCAACGAATACGATTACCGGATCGGCAGTGCCGCCGATGAAAAGCTGCATGCTCTTTTGTCTAGGCTGACGGGACTTCAAGGATACTTCTCGTATTTTGCTACGCGGCGTCTGCTGAGGCACATCCGTGAATATGACCCGGATATTGTCGAACTCAACAATTTGCACGGTAACTATATCAATCTTCGGCTGTTACTGAGTTATTTGGCGAGGAAGGACATTGCCACCGTTTTGGTGCTTCATGACTGTTGGTTTTATACGGGAAAATGCTGCCATTATACGGTCAATGGTTGTGACCGTTGGCAGCGTGGTTGCGGCGAGTGCGGGAATATTCATCAAAATAACAACAGCTATTTCTTTGACCGTACAAAAAAGATGTGGGCGGATAAACAAAGATGGTTCGAAAATATTCCGCGGCTCTGTGTAATTGGCGTGTCGGATTGGATTACCGCCGAAGCGCAAATCTCTCCGATATTTCATCGAGTACTCTTTTTTAAGCGTGTCTACAACTGGATCGATACAGATGTTTTCCGGAGGCGGGATACCCAAAAGCTAAAGACCGAGCTCGGACTGGACGGACAGTTTGTCATCTTAGGCGTCGCCAGCAAGTGGAGCGACAGCAAAGGGTTAAACAGCTTTTTAGAGCTTGCCACGCAGCTTTCCGAAGAGGCGGCGATTGTGCTCGTCGGGGAAATGGATGAGCGTTCATTTCCCGAAAATGTTTTCTGTGTCGGCAGAATCGCTTCAACAGAGGAGCTTGCCGCGTATTACGTTATGGCAGACGTGTTTTTGACGCTGTCACTCGAGGAGTCCTTCGGAAAGGCGGCGGCGGAGGCGCTTTCCTGCGGTACGCCGGTTATCGCTTTTGACAGTACTGCCAACGGTGAACTTGCGGTATGTCCGGAATTTCTCGTACGTCCCGGGGATATACAGGGAATTGTCACAGCAGTTCGAATACAAAAAAACAGGAGAAAAGAAACCTGTGCGGATGAGTGCGCCGCGTTTGCGAAGAACAATTTCGGTATGGAAGTCTGTTTGGAAAGCTATATTAGGGCATATTCCGATTTAATGGAATATGGGGAAGAAAAAAGAGAAAATGTCACTGAGGAGTGAAGGGAAGGTCCGTCAGTCGGACAAGTAACCTGAAATGGTGGATGGTTTTGGAAAAGAGAAGTAAAAATATGAGACTCCTGGCTTCGCTGATAAACTGCGGCTTTATGTTGTTGTTTACGGCTTATTACTGCTTGCCGTCCGTTTTTTTGGCGCTGAAGTTCAAACTTCCTTTTATCATTGCGCTGCTATATCTGCTGTGGGTGATATGCTTTCAGGCCGGCAAAATGGCACGGAAGAAAATCCTGTCCTTTTTCGCGATGATATTTTTATTGACGATCGGCTATTATCTCGTCGGTGAAGCAACATCGTTTCTTGAGTTTTTTAATAAGTTTTTCTATTTTTGCATGGACTTCATACCGCTCTTGATTCTGTATCAGATTATAGCGCGGGGCACTGAGAGGCAAGCCCGTTTTTGTGTTCTTATAATATCGCTGGCGCTGGTATTTACATTTTACAAGACAATCAGCGCATTACAGGTTAACCCTGATGTCACCCGTCAGTTTTTATATGCAATGGAGGTGGCGAAGGACAATATCGGTACCTATGATTTCTCGTATGCCATGGGACTTTTCCTCCCGTTGTTTACGCTGCTGTACATGACGCGCCCGCGGCTCTATATAAGGGTACTGTGCATTGTCGGTATCGTTATTGCCGTATACTATATGCTCATAGCCCAATACACGCTTTGTCTGCTTATCTCCTTTGCGGTATCCGTATACCTGTTCCTGCATAAAACGAACCCCAGTCAAACGCGGGTGCTTTGGGTGTTGTGCCTCATTATGTTGATTGTGCTTTTCCCGACGATTTTACGATACCTGATAACCATCATCCCTTCCGACCAGATGGCGAGAAGATTGGGTGAAATACTGAACGCTCTTTCTCACGGCGATTTTTCGGGTGAAAATATCAACGCCCGTTCGACGCTGTATCTCAACGCCCTTAAAAAGTTTATCGAAAGTCCGATTTTGGGGAATGCGAGTTTGGGTATGGACTCCCACTCGACCATTTTAGCGGTGCTCGGCCATCTCGGGATTTTCGGTATGGCTATATATATCAATATTTTCCGTATGGCGCGCAAATACGCGCTCAGCCTGATAACGGCGGAGGTCAAGCGCTGGAAGTTTAACGCGTTTTTTATTTATTATATCCTCGTCGGTTTGACAAATCCGATCAATTCCGCTCTGACGATGGGTATGGTTATTTGGCTATTTGTTCCCTTGGTAATCAATTTGTCGGATCAGGCAGAAAGGAAAAGGCGACATAAAAATGAATTGCTGGGCCATTGACACGGCGGTATTGCTGATATTTTTTGTGCGGGAGGAACCTTTTCAGAAGGTTTTTAACGCGGTGCGCGCGGCGCGTCCGCGTACGCTGTTTTTATGGCAGGACGGTCCCCGCAAAGACAAGCCTTCCGATAGGGAGGGTATTGAACGTTGCCGAAAGATCGCCGAAAACATCGACTGGGACTGTACCGTTTACCGTAAGTACAACACGGAAAATATCGGTTGCGACCCCTCCATCTACTACGCATATCAATGGGCGTTTTCCTATGTGGACAAGTGCATTTTTCTTGAGGACGATCAGGTTCCGAACCAATCCTATTTTCGTTACTGCAAGGAACTGCTTGACCGTTATGAACAGGATACGCGCATCAGCCATATATGTGGCTACAACTATACCGGGGTATCCAAACACTGCCCGCACGACTATCTTTTCGCTCCACTCGGTTCGGGAGCGTGGGCGACGTGGAAGCGTGTAGCCGATGAGTGGGATGAAACTTATCGGTTTCTTGAGGATAGTTATGCTTTTGAAAATTTAAAACAAACATATGGTCCTTTGGCAGAGCTTAGCCTGAAAACGGCTGCCCGCCATAAAGGTACAGGTAAGGCATACTGGGAGAGTATCGTAGGCTGCAATTGTCTATTAAATCATCATTTGGCAATTATTCCGAAGACGAATCTTGTATCCAACTGCGGTCTTACCGAAAACGCTGCCCACAGCTCTGCCAATATCCACTGGCTACCGAAGGTCACGCGGCGGCTCTTCTATATGGACACCCCCGAGATAACGTTTCCTTTGAACCATCCCGCGCATGTGGTCCTCGACGAAACTTATACCGCAAAGGTGCTGAAAATCATGGGCACGGGCCATCCATTTCTTCTTCGGTTGCGCCGCGCGGAAGCCCGGGCGCGGAGGCTTCTGTGTATGCTGAAGAAATAAAAGCATACAGATGTGAGGGCATTATTCTGAAGGAGAGAGGATCCACTCATGAGCGAATATACCGTCTGCGGTTATGATATGGATATTCTGCACGCGCGTATGCTGGAAATCGCGTCCGAGGTTGACCGCATTTGCCGCGAACAGCATATCACCTATTCGCTGTACGGCGGCTCGGTCATCGGCGCTGTGCGGCACAATGGATTTATCCCGTGGGACCATGATATCGATATCGCATTGCCGCGTAATGATTATGAGCGGCTGAAGGCCTATTTTCGGACGAATCCGTCAAAAAAACTGTTCTTTAGCCATTATGATTCCGAGCCGATGTATCCGAATAACTGGGGAAAAATGCGTCTCAACGGCACGCGGTTTGTGGAACAAGAGATTAAAGAATTGCCGCTTCATCACGGCGTGTTTATCGACGTTCATCCGATTGACAACATTGTTCCCTGTCTGCTGAAAACGCAAGTGCGCGCCGCCTCCTTTTGGGCGTCGGTACACCGCGTCAAGTGCGGCGTTTATCATGGCGGTGCGGTAAAACGGCGGCTGTACCGGCTATTTTCGTGGATGCCGTACCGGGTGATTAACTTTCTGCGTGATGCTTCGATGAAATGGTTCAGCGCCTTTCCCACGAAATATGTCTATAAGGTTGCCCACCCCAACAACGGGGTTTATCCGATTTTGCGGGAGACCTTTGAGGACCTCATAGAGCATCCGTTTGAGGATAAGCTGTTTTTTATTCCCCGTCGCTACGATGAGTTTTTGCGGGAGCGGTACGGTGATTATATGAAAATTCCGCCGGAATCCGAGATCAAAGAATGTTGCACGACCATCGTCGAATGTCAGTTATGAAAGGCACAACATGAGCGAAGAAAACAAGTCATTGAAGCTTCAGACTTTTTCCGGGATGATCTGGAAATTTGCAGAACGGATTTCCGCGCAGTTAGTCAGCTTCGTCGTATCGATTATTCTCGCGCGCATGCTGCTGCCGGAGGCATACGGTATTATTGCGCTGGTGACCGTCTTTATCTCGCTCTGCGACGAGTTTGTCTCGGGAGGTTTCGCAACGTCCCTGATACAAAAAAAAGATGCCGACAACGTCGATTTTTCCTCGGTGTTATACTTCAGCGTCTTGGTGTCTGTCGTGTTTTACGGTTTATTGTTTTTCGGCGCGCCGCTGATCGCGGATTTTTACAGCAAATACGATCGTGAACTACTGATTGCGGTCATACGCGTTATGGGACTACGCGTCATCATCTCGGCGGTCAACAGCGTTCAGCACGCCTATGTCACACGCGCCATGCAGTTCCGGCGGTTTTTTTGGTCTACATTAAGCGGCACCCTCGTATCCGCCGTCATCGGTATCAACATGGCCTATACCGGTTTCGGTATCTGGGCGCTTGTCGCGCAGTATTGCTCAATGTCCTTGGTGGACACAATCGTTCTCTGGTTTACGGTTCGTTGGCGGCCGCAGCTCGTCTATTCTTGGGAACGTATGAAAGGGCTGTTTTCCTACGGCTGGAAAATTTTTGCCGCTTCGATGATCCGTACACTGTATAACAATTTGAGGAGCCTGATCATCGGGAAACTGTATACTTCTGAGGATTTGGCGTATTACAATAAAGGGCAGGGCTTTCCGAGCCTTGCCAGCACCATTACGTTCGGGGCGATTGACAGCGTTCTTTTTTCGGCTATCGCCAAACGGCAGAGTGATATCGGGTCCGTGCGAAACATCCTGCGCCGCTCCATCGTCGTCGGATCGTACCTATTGCTGCCGCTCATGTTCGGAATGGCAGTCATCGGCCGGCCACTGATTCTTCTGCTCTTAACGGAAAAATGGGAGCCTTGTGTTATCTATCTTCAGATCGCCTGTATCGCCTTTGCGTTTACTCCCATAGAAACCTCCAATTTACAGGCGATTAAGGCGGTCGGAAAAAGCGATTTGGCGTTAAAGCTGGAATTGATAAAAAAAGGAATAGGCGTTTTAATTTTACTTATCTTCATGAAATTTGGCGTAATCGCCATAGCCGTCAGCGCGGTCGTGAACACGGCGGTTTCCGTGGTTGTCAACGCCTTCCCAAATAAAAAGTTGTTCGATTACAGCTTTTTCCGTCAATTCATGGATATTGTCCCCAACCTCCTGCTCGCGGGTGCTATGGCAGGCGTCGTATACCCCCTTTCGCTTTTACCCCTGCATCCGCTTATTCTCATGCTTCTGCAGGGTGCCGCCGGAGCGGCGGTATATGTGTTGCTGTCGGTCATATTTAAGGTGGACAGTTTTTACTATCTGCTGACCGCCGGTAAAGAGTTGTTTATAAAAAAGAAGCCGGTGAATTGAGGGTTTTACGAAAACTAAAGGAGGACGGACGGTGAACAAACACTTTCGTGAGTTTATGCGAATCCCCGAAACGGTTCGGGTTCCATGGCTCGGCGCCAAGCTGTATTCCCAAAACTGCAAGACTGACTTACGCCGCGTACAAAATACGCCTGTCGGTGCTTTCTCCTTTAACTGTGAACCGCGTAAAGAGAAGGTCATTCTTTCAATGACTTCTTTTCCGGACAGGATAAATGAGGTACAGTATGCTTTGAGGGCACTAATGCTTCAGACATATAAACCTGACAGGATTCTCCTCTGGTTAGCAGAGAGCCAATTTCCGGATCACGTCTTGCCGGATAGCCTTTTGGAGCTTGAGAGCTTCGGTCTGGAAATTTGTTATTGTGAGGATCTGTTGGGTCACAAGCGGTATTTCAATTATTATCCGCAGCTAAAAGAAGACGAGGTACTCATCACCTATGATGATGATATCCTTTTTTCTGACCATTCCGTCGAACGGATTATCCGCAAGCACGAACAATTTCCCCATTGTATTGTTTGCGACCGAGGACAGGCGGCAGTATACAAGGCGGATGGTTCGATGGAAATTCCGGGTCGTTGGCAGACGCTTTCACAAGAAGGTGTGGGGAGTCCGTCCTTTAAGGTGCTTCCGTCACCGGGCGGCGGGTGCCTCTATTTTAAAGATGCGCTGTACAAGGATGTTCTTGATGCCGAAAAGGTGCGCCATTCACTGCGCATAGACGATCTGTTTCTTATGTTTATGGCTCTTCAGCAGGGTACGCCGATTGTCAAGGCCGAAAAGTACCACCGGACGTTTACAGTCATCAATCATCACCAAGAGGTTCAACTCGGCAGGGACGCCATTGTTAAGGGCTATCATATGAACGCTCTCAACGAGTACCGATTGGTCTATCCGGAAGCTTACGCACGTTTAACGGAAGGGCAGGAGGGAGACGGATGAAAACGGAAAGAGGCAGGAGCCCTAAGCAAGCAACCACCAATTCAAATAATCTGCCTATAATCAGTGTGGTCAGCTTTCTGTGCGCGGTATTTGTGGTCGCGACGCATCTGTATCCGGTGTCGGGTTTCACCGGGTCCGTCGGTGCCGCCGACTATGTAATTATGTACTTGGCCCACGGCGTGGCGACGGTGGCGGTTCCTACCTTTTTCGCCTTATCCGGATTTCTGTTTTTCCGCGGCGTAAAGTCTCACCGGCAGGTAGCGGATAAATTAAAAAAGCGTTTATCCACTCTGGTGCTGCCCTATATCGCTTGGAACTCTCTGTATTTTGTCTACTATATCATCACCGCGAAAATGCCGTTTCGCAGTCAGGAAAAGGTGCTTGATTATTCTCTGTCCGGTATATTGGAGGCGATTTTCCTCCATCGCTACATATATATCATGTGGTTTATGCTCAATTTAATTATACTGACCTACGCGTTTGCCAATCTGGTTTTTCTGTTATTCCGTCACAAACGGATAGGGCGCGTTGTCTGCCTGCTTACCGTACTGCTCGGCTGTTTAGGAATCGGCTCTCTCTCTATACCTATCGGGGACTCCGACGTCGGGTTGTTTACATTTACCTACGGCAGTTACTGGTTTTTGGGAGCGCTGATCGCCATTCAGGATATAAAGCTGCCGAGCTTACCGAAGAGCGTTTCCGCCGTTTCTCTCGCGCTCTGGCCGGTCTGCAGCGTCTTGGTGTTTTTAGGCAAGGATGACATCGCCTTTGTTTCGCTGAACGATATATTTGTGCTGCTCAATACGGTATTTTTCCTGATTGCAATAATCGGTTTTGGGTCGTATATTCCTCAGCCCAAGTACAGTATGAACATGATCATTTACGGCGGACACGGTTTATGCAATGTTTTGTATCTGTTCGCCGCACAAAAACTGCTCGCACAGTTTTCCGGCACAGTATCCGAAGCGGCGGGTTTAGTCTGCTATCTTGCCGGTGCGGGGCTGGTTGTCGCCGTATGCTATTTTGTCGGGGTACTGATGCGAAAATGGCTGCCGCCGCTATATAAGATTTTCAGTGGCGGCAGATAAAGACACGCCGGAGAGTATCTCTCCGGCGCGAAATGTTATAGCCGCCATTTAGTAAATTGAAACGAGGGATTTTTGTCCTCCGGCGCTCCCTGATAGTAAACGGTGACGAGGCTGCCGTCGAAAAGCTCGGCGGTGCAGGGATAGCCGAGGTCTTTGTTTTTGCCGTCGTCGCGCAAAATATATTCTTCGGTAAAGGAGACCCCGCCGTCAACGCTTACATACACACGCTCGCCGAACGGCTCTTTCCGACGTCCGACCGACAACAGCACAGCCCCCGACGAGTGAAGCAGCAGGTGCGGCGGCGAGCCTTCGATACCGGTCGGGACGAGCTTTGACCACGTTTTGCCCGCATCATCGGAGAAACAGGTGTAGACTGAAAACAGCTTTTCTGTTCTGTTTTCCACGCGTACCGCGCCGAGCAGGCGGCCGCTTTGCAGTTCAATCATGTGCGGTTCGTGGCAGTTTTCGAGGGTTAACCCGTCGGGCGGATCGAGAAAGGCGAGCGGCTCCCAGTGCTTTGCGGTGCCGTCGCTTGTAAACACCGCCAGCGCGCCGCTCGGAATTTCGCTCGAATACATCTCTTTTCCCAAATACATCAGCGTACCATCGGAGAGAAGGGTAGGTCCGTGCGGCGAGGAGACCGGTACGCGCACGGTTTCTCCCCATGTCATTCCGCCATCCTCCGACACGCGCACGAAGGAACCGCCCAATGCCGGGTCCATATTATTTTCTGCCCAATAATCGAGCTGAGCGCGTAAAATATGGTCCTCCGGGCTGCAGCAGACAAAATCCTTGAAATAATGATTCAGATAAACCGCAGCAGGGTGTACAAACCACGAAACCAGCAGGCGGCTGCCGCCGAGGGAGACAATGCCCGCGTCGCGGTCATCGAGCGCGGTATCGTTGACGACGACAGGTGACGACCACGTCACGCCGCCGTCAGTGCTCCTGTAAAGCGCGTTCTTTCCGAACGGGCAGATATGGTGCATCCGAAACGCCGAACAGGCGGCATAGAGCGTACCCTGTGCGGCGCATACCGAACCCCAGCCGTGATACGAATATAGACCCTGAGTACGGGAGATGTGTCCGTGGGTGTTGTCGGGATACCGTGTTTTCAAGTAAAATCCCTCTTTCTCTTGGGCAACACTGCGAATTGTGCGGTATTGCCCTTGTTTTTTAAACAATTTCGGCTATACTGATATTTATGGAACTGTCACATACCATCCCGCCGTTTTTTGACGAGCACAGTGAAATATTGATTTTAGGGAGCTTTCCGTCAGCGAAGTCACGGGAGGCGGGGTTTTTCTACGGCCATCCGCAGAACCGCTTCTGGAAGGTAACCTCTACGGTATGCGGCTGCAGTGAGCCGCATACAATTGATGAAAAGAAAACGTTTCTGCGCTCGCAGCATATCGCGCTGTGGGATACAATTGCTTCATGCACTGTCGAAGGCTCTGCGGACGGCACAATAAAAAGCATAAAACCGAACGATCTCAGCGGTATTCTCGGCGCGTGCGGGATAGAGCGAATTTTTGTGAACGGCAAAACCGCAGAGAAGGTATATAATCGGTATATCCTGCCGAAAACCGGCAGAGAGGCGATTTATTTGCCCTCCACCAGTCCCGCCAACGCCGCGTTTTCGCCGGAAAAGCTTTTTGACGCGTGGCGCGTAATCATGAAAGGGGAATAATATGACGGACAACGGCATACAATGCGAATACTGTCTTAATCTTGTGTTTGATGACGAGCTTGGCTGCGACATTTGTGAAGTGGACATTGATATGGACGAACTGGAAACGCTGCGGCAGGATGCGTTTAAGAACTGTCCGTTTTTTAGAGTTAACAACGAATATAAAATTGTGGAAAAACAGAATTAGGTGCTTTTTATGGATAATGAAATCTATTTGGCCGGAGGCTGCTTCTGGGGGATGGAAAGGCTCATGCGTTCCCTGCCCGGCGTCACGGCGGTTGTCAGCGGATACGCACAGGACAGGGAGACGGGAAACCCCCTATCGCCCGGCGCGGTGTCCTATGAGTGCGTCTGCGCGGGCGGGACCGGACTCAAAGAGGCGGTCAAGGTCACCTTTGACCCTCAGGCTGTAAGTCTTGACGCGATTTTATTCGCCTATTTCCGGGCTATTGACCCGACGGTGAAGAATCGGCAGGGGCACGACATCGGAGAGCAGTATCAAACCGGTATATACTATACGGATTTCGAATCCGGACAAACCGTTCAAAGAATTGCCGCTGTTGAGCGTGAGCGTGCCGGCCGTTTCGAGGTCGAGATACGTCCGCTCGTCGCTTTTTATGAGGCTGAGGATTACCATCAGCGGTATCTTGAAAAAAATCCCGGCGGTTACTGTCATATTCCGGATGCTTTAATTGAATCTCTGAGCCACATGACGTTTGACCCGGGTATGTACCAAAGAGCACCTAAGGAGAAGCTGGAAGGGCTTCTGACAAAGCTGCAGTACGACGTGACACAGAACGCGGCGACCGAGCCGCCGTTTCACAACGCCTATTGGAACCGCTTCGAGCGCGGCATCTATGTGGATGTCGTCACCGGCGAGCCGCTGTTTACATCCCGGGATAAGTTTGAAAGTACTTGCGGATGGCCGAGTTTTTCTAAGCCACTTGACGAAGGCGCGGTCTTAAAAATTCCCGACCATTCGCACCATATGCGCCGCACCGAGGTGAAGAGCCGCGCCGGTAACTCGCATTTGGGTCACGTTTTTTCGGGAGATGTCGAATCGCCGACAGGAACGCGCTATTGTATCAACAGCGCCGCGCTGCGCTTTATTCCGTATGAGGAAATGGAAGAGCAGGGATACGGGGAGTTAATGCATAATTCATAATGCCGAATGCAGAATGTGAATGCGGAATGTGAATGCGGAATGAAGAATTTTAGGCGAGACACCTGCACCCGAATTATAATGGGTGAGGGCGAAGCCCTCCCAAAATTCTGCATTCTGCATTCTTCATTATGCATTAACCTTCAGGCTTCTTTTGAAAGCTTCAAGCGTCGTTCGGTCAGCTCCGCGTACATCTTTTCGCGCTTCTTGCCCGTCAGGTCGTAGAAAAACATCGGAATGACGCCGATGATGCCCAACAGCGAGGGGATGAGGGTATACATCATCCAAATTTTTGATTTGGTTTCCGCCGTCTGCGCGACGACCGCGCTTTTATCCGAGGTACGGTAGCCGATGATTTTAAGCAGGAAGGTGCCGCTTGAGCGCGACAGGGCGTTTGAGAATTTGCCGACAAAGGTCATGACCGAGAAGGAAATGCCCTCGGTGCGTTTGCCGGTCGTATACTCCGACCAGTCGGAGGTTTCGCCGACCATCTCCATGGGGACGACGGCGTTGATACTGCTCGTCAGTGAGCCGAAGGCGTCGGTAATCATAAACAGCGGGATAATGAATTTTAAGGAAGAATAGTGCTTTAAGCCGACGAAATATTTAATCATGGCGATGAAAAAGCTGTACAGCCGCGAAAAAATGATCATTTGTTTGTTATTCATGAACTTTTTGAATACGCCTAAACACAGGTAACTGACAAAACCCGTCACCGTACTCGGAATGCCCATGAGCAGGGATGCCGAGGCGATGCCTAAGACGTCGACATAGTAATAGGTGCCGAATGTGCCGCCGATGCCGCCAAAGGCGCCGAGCATCTCCTTCAAGATGAGGATGCGTAAGGGACGATTGGTGTATAGCCCGGTCAGGCACTCCTTGAACGACGGCTCATCGGGCGACTGCGCGACGCGTTCCTTGATGCAGAAGCCGGACAGGCTGAACAGGCTCATACCGGCAATTGATGTAATCAGCGCCATGACGAAGAACAACTGGCGCAGGCTTGTGCCGATGATGTGATGGTTGGACAGGTCGATGAGAATCGGCATGGCAATGCCCGGGATGCCGCCGATAATGCCCGAGATAAACCGCGCCGAGGTGATGGCGCGCGTTCTGTCCTCGGGACTGGGGGACAACGCCGCTGACAGACTCCAGAAGGGCACATCGCCGATGGTGTAGAAAAACTCCCACAAAAAATAGGTAATGACCATGTAGACGATCTTTTCGGGAGCCTTCGCTCCGCCCTCGCCGACGATGAGCGGACCGGCGAACAAGGCGATGGTCGTGATGGCCAGCGGAATCGGTACGCCGATAAGATAGGGACGAAATTTGCCCCAGCGCGTGCGCGTCTTGTCAACAAGCGAGCCCATGAGCGGGTCGTTTACTGTATCCCAGATGCCTTCGATAAAGAGCATCAGCGATACGATCGTCGGGTCGATGTTAAAGACATTGACGAAGAAATACGTAATGTAAGAACAGAGATAGCTGTAGCTCATGCACTGCCCGCCGTTGGCAATGCCGTAAATGACGTTTTCACGCGGTGTTACATACCGTGTGCTTATAACCTTGGCGGGTGCGTTTGGTTCGGACATACCATCGCCCCTTTCGGTAAAAGTGGGGGAGGGTTCTACGCAGATGTCTTCTTCTGCCGCATCAGCAGTTTGTCAACGGGGAAATAGACAAAAAACTGGATCATGCTGCACAGCATGGTCGAGGCACCGCTTGCCGCCGCCTCTCCCAGGGTAAAGCGTTCGACGAGCCAATCTTTGAAAAACGGATTGAACCACGCCGAAAAGCAGATGAGCGCCAGCGTAAAGAGTATATAGACGGTTAAAGTGACGGGGATGTTGTTGTCAGCGTTGAAGGTCTTTTTGCGGTTGACGAAGAACGCGACAATCTGCGCGACGATATTGGCGGTATTGGAGGAGATGGCGTAGCCGAGTCCTCCGGCAGCCGCCGTGTAGGTAAAGACAAACCAGCTGACCTCACGACTGTTCAGCGCGGAAATTGCGGGAATGAGCGGAAGAAGATACAGTAGAGAGAACTGGACGATAAACGCGAGGAGGCTGACGAGGATAAATTTGACGAATTGCCATGCCGTGACGATAAAGGAACCCTTTTTCTCGGCGGTTTCGTCGATATTTTTCAGCTTGACCATATTTACACTCCTATACTGTTAATACAATAATAATATCATAAAATAATACGCCGCGCAAGAGCGCGGCGCAAAACGGTTTGAATTTCAAAAGTGAATCTAATGGAAATATACTGCTGATAAAGCAGGAAGGGTTGTATTTTTACGCTTTTTTGTTTATTTCTTTTTTAGCGACTGCTTCCTTTTTCTTCGGGCGCACGCTGTTGCCCACGACCCCGAAGCTGTCAAACGAGCCGATGAACTTACTGAAGCGGGAAAAGCCGTACTGCTTAATGTCGAAGCTCGGGAATTTCTTTTTAATCTCAGCATTGATAAGGCTTAAATTGTCGATACAGCCGCCGCATCCCGCGATAAGCTCCGATACGAATTTTTCGATATCGTCAAGCGAGATGCCGGCTTTATCCGCGATTTTATAGCCGTTATGAATCTTCTCAATATTGAAGTCGCCCAGACTCTGCAAAAAGGTGAGAAGCTTAGAATAGCCGTAGTTGCGTACATCGAAGTCGGAATAGGTTTTCTGTAAAATGTTGCCAACCTCTCCGATATCGGTAATGCGGCTGTTGTTGGCGTTTTCAATAATGAGCTTGCGGATGGTTTCGAGAATATCCTTCATGCTCGTGATGTCCTTAATTTCATCCTTGTTGCCCGCGCTTTTCTCGGAGCTTTCAGACTCCTGCGCAATGACCTCTAAAATCTTAAACATATCGCACGCGGTACGAAACGGTTTGGGGGTCTTGTTCTCGCCCATACCGATGACATACATGCCGGACTCGCGCAGACGCTGGGCGAGCTTTGTGAAATCGGAGTCGCTCGATACCAGACAAAAGCCGTCTACACTGTGCGAATACAGGATGTCCATCGCGTCGATAATCAGCGCGGAATCCGATGAATTCTTGCCCTGCGTATAGGAAAACTGCTGAATCAGGTTAAAAGAATTTTCAAGGGCTATTGACTTCCATGTCTTTTGCTTGCTCTGATCCGTCCAGTCGCCGTACATACGGCGGTAGGTGACCGTGCCGTAGCCGGACATCTCCTCTAAAACTGACTTAATATATTTGTGTGATACATTATCCGCATCGACTAAGACTGCGAATTTTTTATCGTCGTTATAGATAAGCTCATCTCCCGTTATTCGTAATCCTCTTCGTTCTCCCAGTTGTGCCAGACCGCCTGTACATCGTCGTTGTCCTCGAACATTTCGAGCATCTTGCCCATGTTCTTGATGGCGTCGGGGTCAGTCAGCTTCACATAGGTGTTCGGGACGTATTCGACCTCCGCGGAAACAAACGAATAACCCTTTTTCTCGAGGTCATCGCGCACCGCACCGAGGTCCATAGGCTCCGTGCGGATCTCATAGATATCCTCGCTGTCGGTAAGCAGGTCGCTCGCCCCCGCCTCGAGGGCGTCCTCCATCAGCTTATCCTCGGCGATGTCTTCTTTTTCAATGACGATGACACCCTGCTTAGTGAACATAAACATGACGCTGCCGCTCTGCCCCATATTGCCGCCGTATTTGTCAAAGTAATGGCGCACATCTCCCGCGGTACGGTTGCGGTTGTCTGTCAACGTTTCGACAAGGACGGCGATACCGGACGGACCGTATCCCTCATAGGTGATTTCCTCATACGTTTCGGCACCATTATCCCCCGAAGCCTTCTTGATGATTCGTTCGATATTATCGTTAGGGACATTGCTGGCCTTGGCTTTGGCGATAATGTCCTTGAGCTTCGAATTGCCGGCAGGGTCAGGTCCTCCCTCGCGCACGGCGACGGCAATCTCTCGTCCAATTTTTGTGAAGATTTTGGCACGCTGGCCGTCGGTCTTTTCTTTTTTGCGTTTGATGGTACTCCATTTCGAGTGACCGGACATATATTCATTCCCTTTCAGATAGGTATACAACTGAATAGTATCACAGTAAGCAATTTCTGTCAATTCTTTTGGTTGTGCAACCCAAAAAAATCTGCTATAATACAAAGAATAGCTTTAATGGTTTCCGGTCTAATCTAACGTCTAATGTCTGAAATTTAATTTTGGGGTGCGGTATGGTTTTTGAGGCGATTACGGCGCTCGTCAATTACGGCGAGAAAAACGGACTATTTGAAAAGAGCGACAGGGTGTTCATAATAAACGCGCTGATTGCCGCTCTGGGGCTTGATTCCTTTGAGGAAATTGAGTCGAAAAAAGAATACACCCTGCCTGAAATCTTAGGGATGCTTCTTGATTACGCGGTGGAAAACGGTTTGTGCGAGGACTCGGTGACCTACCGCGACCTCTTTGACACGAAGCTGATGGGACTGCTGCTGCCGCGCCCGTCGGAGGTGACAGAGCGGTTTTGGGACGCCTACCGGAACAGTCCCGAAAGCGCGACCGAATACTATTACGCGCTCTCAAAAAAATCGGATTATATCCGCGAGTACCGTATTGCCAATGACATTCAATGGGCGACAAAGACACCCTACGGCGACATGGATATCACCATCAATCTGTCCAAACCCGAAAAGGACCCGAAGGCCATTGCCGCCGCGGCGTCAATGAAGAGCACGTCCTATCCGCCCTGTATGCTCTGCCGCGAGAACGAGGGCTATTACGGACGGGTGAATCATCCGGCGCGCGAAAACCTGCGCGTAATTCCTTTGGAGATTGCGGGTGGCGAATGGTTTTTACAATACTCGCCCTATGTCTATTATAACGAGCACTGCATCGTTTTAAACGGAAAGCATGTGCCGATGGTCATCGACAAGAGCGCGTTTATCAAACTTTTCGATTTTGTGCGGCAATTTCGGCATTACTTTGTCGGCTCCAACGCCGACCTGCCGATTGTCGGCGGCTCGATTCTGACCCATGAGCATTTTCAGGGCGGCAGGTACACGTTCGCCATGGCAAAAGCGCCGGTTGAAACGCCGTTTGTGTTTGAGGGCTTTACGGATGTCACCGCCGGTATCGTGCGCTGGCCGATGTCCGTCATCCGCCTTGCGGGTACCGACCCCGAACGGCTGACCGAGCTCGCCGACAGGATTCTCAGGGCATGGCGCGGCTATACCGACGAAAACGCGTTTATTTTCGCAAAAACCGACGGTGTGCCGCACAATACGGTTACCCCGATTGCTCGCTTTGCCGACGGTGCGTATCAGCTGGATTTGGTGCTGAGAAACAACATCACGACAGACCGGTTCCCGGACGGCGTCTACCATCCGCATCAGGAGCACCACCATATCAAAAAGGAGAACATCGGTTTAATCGAGGTTATGGGACTTGCCGTGCTTCCGACGCGCCTGAATACGGAGCTGCGGCTCGTCAAAGAAGCGGTACTTACGGGCAAGCCGTTTTCGGACGACGAGAGAATTTCCAAACACGAGGCGTGGGTCAACGAAATAGTAAAACGCCGGACAATGACCGCCGACAACGCCGAGGCGGTGCTTAAAGATGAGGTCGGCAAGGTATTCGCCGAAATACTGGAGCAGTGCGGCGTATTTGCCCGTAACGATGAGGGGAAAGCGCAACTTTTACGGTTTTTATCCGCGATTTGAAGAAAAATTCATGATTATGTATTGATTATACCATATTTTTCTGTAATAATATATCATTAAACAAAACAATACAAAGGAGTATTTTTTTGAACGATTTCAACGCACTGGCAGAGGCGCTGTTTCCCGAAATCCAAACGACGCCCGCATATTATGAAAACCTGTACCCCGAGCGGGAATTGCCCGAGGGAGCGCGGGTGACACGCTTCGCGCCGAGCCCGACGGGTTTTATCCATCTGGGAAATTTGTATTCGGCGTTTATCGACAAGCTGACCGCCGATTCTTCCGGCGGCGTGTTCTATCTGCGCATCGAAGACACCGACAAAAAGCGCGAGGTTGAAAACGGCATAGAGCTGATTTTGAGCGGTCTTGCGGCGTTCGGTATCGTGCCTGGGGAGGGCGTGACAAGCGCGGGAGACGAAACGGGAGCGTACGGGCCGTACCGCCAGCGCGCGCGTAAAGAGATATACCACTGCTTTGCCAAGGAGCTTGTGAAAAAAGATTTGGCGTACCCGTGCTTTTGCACCGAGGATGCGCTGTCGGAAATGCGCTTAAAACAGGAAGCCGAAGGCGCCAATCCCGGATACTACGGCAAATGGGCGAAATGCCGTTCTCTTTCCGTTGATGAGCAGATATGGCTCATAAAAGAGGGAAAACCGTTTGTCCTGCGCTTAAAATCCCCGGGTGATGAAAGCAAAAAGGTTTTTGTTGACGATCTGATTCGCGGCAAACTGGAATTTCCGGAGAACACGCTCGACGCGGTGCTCCTTAAATCCGACGGCATCCCGCCGTATCCCTTCGCCCACGCGGTGGACGACCATTTTATGCGCACCACGCACGTCGTGCGCGGCGACGAGTGGATCGCCACCTGGCCGCTCCATATCCAGCTGTTTCAGGCTTTGGGCTTTAAGCCGCCTAAATATATTCATATATCACCGATTATGAAGACCGACGGCGGCGGCAAAAGAAAGCTTTCTAAGCGAAAAGACCCCGAGGCGGCAGTCAGCTATTACAAAGAGCAGGGGTATCCGGCTATCTGCGTGAGAGAATATCTTTTGACGCTTGCCAACTCGAATTTCGAGGACTGGCGGCGGGCGAATCCGAACGCGGAGCAGAGCGTGTTTCCATTCAACATCAAAAAGATGAGCCCAAGCGGTGCGCTGTTTGATCTTCAGAAGCTCGACGATGTGTCCAAAAACAGGATTTCCGTCATGACTGCCGGCGAGGTATATACTCAAGCGCTTCTCTGGGCGAAAGAATACGACGCTGAGCTTTACGGACTCTTTGCCCGCGACCCTCAATACGCCGAGGCGATTCTTGCGATTGACAGGGATTGTCCGAAGCCGCGAAAGGACATCGCCAAGTGGTCTGAAGTAAAGGAATACATCGCTTATTTCTATGATGAGCTCTATACGCTTGAACCATTTTTACCCGACAACGTATCCGCCGCCGACGCGAAGGCGATACTATTGTCCTATGCAAAGCAGTATGATGAGAACGACGACAAAGACGAATGGTTTTTTAAGGTAAAATCGCTCTGCGCGCCGTTTGGTTTTTCGCCGGACGTGAGGGAATACAAGGCGAATCCGGACAGCTTCAAAGGGCACGTCGGCGATGTGTCGTCGGTTATAAGGCTGGCGGTGACTTCGCGCAAAAACACGCCGGATCTGTACGCAATCATGAAGCTGCTCGGCAGGGACAGGGTACTGAAGAGGATTCAAGGCTACACGGAGGCAATTTGATTATGGACGAAATGGGTACCGAGGGAACAAGCAATTTCATACACGACATTATTGATGAGGAGCTTCTGAAAGGCGTCAATACGCGCGTTCAGACGCGCTTTCCGCCCGAGCCGAACGGTTACCTGCATATCGGGCACGCCAAGGCAATGTGCATCGATTTTATCACCGCGGAAAAGTACGGCGGTGTCTGTAACCTGCGCTTTGACGATACCAACCCTTCCGCCGAGGACATAGAATATGTCGATGCGATTCTCGAGGATATCCGTTGGCTGGGATTTAGGTGGGAGCATGTGTATTTCGCTTCGGAATACTTCGATTATCTCTATGAATGCGCCATCAAACTGATTAATAACGACAAGGCATACGTCTGCGATTTGAGTGTTGATGAGATCAAAGCATATCGCGGAACACTGACCGAACCGGGCAAAAACAGCCCGTACCGCGACAGAAGCGCTGAGGAAAACCTGGAGCTCTTTAAACGCATGACCGCCGGGGAGTTCCCCGACGGTGCGCGTGTCCTGCGCGCCAAAATTGATATGGCGTCCCCGAACATTAATATGCGCGACCCCGTTATCTACAGGATCGCGCATGTGTCCCACCACCAGACCGGGGATAAGTGGTGCGTCTATCCGATGTATGACTTTGCCCATCCGCTTTCCGACGCCGCCGAGAATGTCACCTATTCTCTATGTTCGCTGGAATACGAGAACCATAGGCCGCTCTACAATTGGTTCATCGACCAAATCGGTTATAAGGAGCCGCCGCGCCAGATTGAGTTTGCCCGTCTGAATCTAAACTGCTGCATTACCAGTAAGCGCCGCAACAAGATACTCGTTGCCGAACATATGGTCAGCGGCTGGGATGATCCCCGTATGATTACCCTGTGCGGACTGCGCCGCCGCGGTGTGCCGGCTTCTGCCGTTCGGTCATTCATTGAAAAAATCGGGGTCAGCAAAGCGAACAGCGTCGTCGATTTCGGACTGCTTGAGTCCTGTGTGCGGGACGAACTCAATGGCAATGCCCCGCGTGCCATGGCGGTGCTCGAGCCGCTCAAGGTGGTTATCGACAATTATCCTGAGGGACAGACGGAAGAGATTGAGGTTGAAAATCACCCGGATAAGCCTGAGCTTGGGACAAAAACTGTTTTGTTCTCCAAAGAAATATGGGTTGACAAAACCGATTTCATGGCAGAACCCGTAAAAAAATATTTTCGGCTCTTTGTCGGTAACGAGGTGCGCCTCAAGGGAGCGTACTATGTCACCTGCACGTCTTTTGAAACCGATGAAAACGGCGAGCCGTCGGTGCTCCATTGTACCTATGATCCCGCTACAAAAGGCGGTCAGAGCCCCGACGGACGCAAGGTAAAAGGCACCATCCACTGGGCGGGTCCCGACGCTTTCAAAGCCGAGCTTCGCCTTTACGACCGCCTGTTCAACGTCGAGGACCCCGCCGGTGTGGCCGACGAGGAATTCCCGAATGTCATCAATCCCGATTCGCTGATTGTACTCCCGGGGTGTCTTATCGAGGGGAGCTTAAAGGCCGCAATGCCCGGCGACACGTTCCAGTTCATGCGGCAGGGCTACTTTTGTAAGGATAAGGACTCAACGCCAGAAGTCCCCGTGTTCAACCGCACCGTCACGCTCAATTCATCCTGGAAATAAATTCGGAGGTGTCAATATGAAATATGTGTATAAATCCGTAACTGCGCTCATCGCGCTTGCCGTCCTGCCGGTTTTGTATTTTTTGCCCCTGTTTCAGTATCGGGTCAAGTCACCGATTCTGGCCGTTATCGGAGCGGACACACAATATATGGGAGAAGCAGTGTCGCTGTCCGGCATTACCGAATTGGGGAAGATGTTCAGTCAGTTTTCGGGAGGCGATAACTCAGAAACCCTGACGACGACTCTCAAGGGTATGATGACGCCGCTCATCGTCTGCGCCGTATTTTTCATATTGGTAGTGCTTTCGGCCATCACTTGCGCCGTACTGGCTTTTGCCTGTAAAAAGAAATATCCGGCGTGCTGCGCCGCGGTGTTCGGCATTGCCTTTACCAATATGTATACCGGCGCGATGAACGCCATCATCCAGCCGCTTGCCGACAAGTCGACAACGCTTGCGAACATCATCGGGCAATGGTGGGTGACTTTCGTGGCTGACCTCGATTTTATCGCCATAGGCAATGCCCAGAATTTTGTGTATGTGCTGTTTGCCGGCGTTCTGCTGTGGAGCGCTGTCTACACCATCACCGAGCCCAAAGAGGGTGCCGGTAAACTCAAGGCGTCATAACATCATATACAGCAGCGCGATGATTAAGAATTCGTCGGCGTTTTCCTCCGCCAAAAGCAAAATCAAAGACAATAAAAGCGCTCTGTCGTTATCGATATTCAGATTCGACAGGGCTTTTTTTATGTTTTGCGGCAGCTCTCCGGCTGACGAAGCCAGTGTGTTCAGCGTTTGTGTGAGGGACGCCGGCGTCTTTTCACTGCCGTAGGGGGACAGCGACGCCCGTTTTGCGTATTCGCGCAGATCGCGTATGTAGTCGTCGGGCATGGGGACATGCTGCGGCTGATCGGGTTTCGGGCGCATAAATGGCGTGGGCTTAACCGCGTTCATCTCCAGTTCGGCGTTTGCCTGTCGGGCAATATTTTGGGCGTTTTCATTCATCTCCCCGACGCGCCGTAAAGCGTCGTTCTGCATACGGATGAGTTCTGCGTAATTGTAACCGGCCATGAAATTTTCCCTCCCTACAGAATACCGCGGTCGCGCAGCATCGGCAGAATATTTACCAGCTTGATGAGCTTTGCCGCCTCGTCGGCTTTGGGTCGGCGCGCCTCGCTTAAAAACGGCTTGAGCGCTAAAATAAATTCGGTGCGTTCATCCTTTTTTGATATTTCGGTAAGAATCGGCGCCAACGAGGCGAGCTTGGACATGTCCGGCAGTCCGGACTTGCTCATGTCGAGGCCCGACAGCAGCGAGGCGAGAGAGCTCTCCGCGTCCTTCTTCTGCGGTTCTTCTTTTCCGGAGGCATCGCCGGAAAACAGACTGGTCGCCACATTTTTAAGCGCGGCGATATCCTCGCCTGACAGCGAGTTGAAAAGGGAAGCTAAGTCGGGATTATCCATGTTTTTCACCCTCCATTATCATTTTCATGAGCTTCTTTGCATCCTCTGAGGAGAGAAGGGCGCTTACCGCTTCCTTGTTGTTCAGTATGCCGCGGATTTTTTCGGCCTGCCCGGCGGGCAGATTTTTGTCTAAAAAATCGAGGGCATCCCGTTCGTTCTGAATGGAATTGTTTTTGGTTTCTGAGAGAAACTTACTGAAAACAGGATTGTTTTTCAGCGTCTCAAAATCGTTTGCGCTTATTGCCATCACCGCCTTTTTGTGATATACTTCTCCAATAGTTTATGCGGCGCAAGGAGAAAGGTGATTGTATGAGGATTCTGGTGATATCCGATTCCCATGGGGATACTTTCGATCTTCTGCGCGCCTTCGACGCCGAACCGACTGCCTCATATGCCTTCTTTCTCGGTGATGGTGCCGAGGAGGCAGAGAGCGCCGTCAGCCTCTATGGCGGAAAAATGACCGTAAAGACTCTGCGCGGCAACTGCGATTTTGGGAGTGAATTGCCCGATGTTCTGACCGAACGCGTCGGCGGGATCGTGATTTATGCGACCCACGGCTTTAGGGAGCAGGTCAAATTCGGGTTGTCGCAGCTGCTTTTTGAAGCGCGCGGACAGGGGGCGTCAATCGCATTGTTCGGGCACACCCACGAGCAGTATTATGAGTATTCTGACGGGTTGCACCTGTTTAATCCCGGCAGCATCCGAGATTTACGATACGGCGTCGTCGATATTACGCCCGCCGGGATTGTCTGCGTCGGGAAGCGTCTGAGGTTTTGATTTTTCTTTCCCACTCGATTTCATTGCGCAGAACAATCAGAGAAAACAGATTCGGCACAGCCATCAGTCCGCTCGTAATATCGGCGAGGCTCCAGATGAGCTTCGGGGAGGTTACACAGCCGATAAAGGCGACCGCGGCATAGAAATACAAAAACGCGCCAAAACGCTTTTTGGAAAATAGTCGTTCGCTGCTTTTTTCACCATAGAACGACCAGCCGATGAGCGAGGCAAGCCCAAAAACGGCGGTCAGCAGCGCGATGCCCTTTTGTCCCCATTGCCCGAGCGTCGCGTAAGCGGCAATGGACAGTTCGGCACCGAACAGCGGCGACTCTGCCGAAAACGCGCCTGAAACCAACAGGCACAGGGCGGTGATGCCGCACAGGAGAATGGTATCGCAAAACACCTCAAACGCCCCCCAGTAGCCCTGCTCCGGTGCGCTCGCCGTTTGGTTTTCGGCGTGCAGGATTGTCGAGGTGCCAAGCCCCGCCTCGTTTGAGAATACACCGCGCGCCACGCCGTAGCGCATGGCTGACGCGCCTGAGAAAACACCGCCTTTTTTTTGGAACGCCTCTCTGAAAATATCTGCGGAGCAGGGGAGAATCTTGCTCTTGTTTTTTAATAAAAGACATGCTGAGAGGACTAAAAACCCTAAGCCCATCGCCGGAACGACGTATTCGTTGAGCTTGGCGATGCGTTTGACCCCTCCCTTCATGATGAGGAGGCAGAGCGCCGCGCAAACAATCGCCACAAGCGGGCGCGGGATAGAAAAGCCGCTGTACAATGACTCGGATACGGAATTTGCCTGCGTCATATTGCCGCTCCCGAGCGACGAAAACAGGCAGAGCCCGGCGTAGATTTTCGACATGCCGGGCATTCCGACACCATGCTCCATATACATGAACGCGCCGCCCTGTACAGTACCGTTTTGACCGATGTGCCGATAGCGGATACCTAACATATTTTCCGCGTAAGCTGTCGCCATGCCGAAAAACGCCGATAAAACCATCCAGAACACCGCGCCCGGTCCGCCCGAGGCAATGGCTGAAGCTACCCCGACGATGTTCCCCGTGCCGATACACGCGGCGAGCACCGAGCAGAACGCGCCTGCCTGCGAAATGCCGTCATTGCCTTTCTGATACGCGCTTTGATAAAAAAGCCTGCCGACGGTTTTTCCGAGCCACCGCTTCATACCGAAAATCTGGAACAGCCTGCCCTTGAATGTAAACAGAAGCGCGGCAGACAGATAAAAGACAAGCATCGGCGGTCCCCACACGACAGAAGCCGCACTGCTAAGCAGGTTATTCACATCATCACCCTTTCATCAGTATATGCGCGTAAAAAAGGAGGCATGACCGCGTGAAGCCGCGAATCTACACCATAGCGACATCCCATCTTGACACCTCGTGGAACTGGACGCTCGAAACAACGCTGAATGAGTATCTGCCGCGTACGGCGACGGAGAATTTTTTGCTGTTTGAAAAATATCCCGCCTATACATTCAGCTTTGAGGGCAGCTACCGCTATGAGCTGCTCGAAGAGTATTATCCGGAATACTTTGAAAAGATTCGGGAATACGCCGCTATGGGACGCTGGTTTCCCGCGGGCAGCGCCTATGAGAACGGGGATATGAATATTCCGTCTCCCGAAGCGATTTTTCGCAACATTCTATACGGCAACGCGTATTTTGAGGAGAAGCTGGGCAAGCGCAGCCGCGATATCTTTCTGCCCGACTGCTTCGGTTTCGGCTATGCGTTGCCGAGTATCGCGCACCATGCGGGGCTAATCGGCTTTACCACGCAAAAGCTCACCTGGAGCAGTTGGTGCGGCGTGCCGTTTGATTTGGGCAAATGGTACGGCGTTGACGGGAACTTCGTCTACGCCTCATTCGATACGGGCGGCTACCAGCGTTCCTTCAAAAAGAGCGTACGCGGACACTATGTCGCCGCGAGTAAGCTTTCATCGAATATCCGACACTTCGACCTGCCGATGACCGCGATATTCCACGGTGTCGGGGACAGGGGCGGCGCCCCGAAAGAAGAGTCGGTTAGAACGGTCGTCCGTGAGATCAATGAAAACCCGACGCATAAGAGCGATGTGCTATCGGCAGCTTCGGACGAGGTTTTCACCGATATGGATTCCCTGCTCACCGAAGAGCAGAAGCGGCGTCTGCCTGTCTGGAACGATGAGCTTGTCTCGACAAACCACGGCGCGGGCGGCTATACCTCGCGCACGCAAAGCAAGCGTCTGAACCGCCGCGGCGAGCTGCTGTGCGAAGCCGCCGAACGTTTTTCGGTCGGAGCGCTGCTGCTCGCGGGCAGACCCGTCAACAAAGAACGCCTTGACCGCTGCTGGAAGCGGCTTCTCGCTCACCAGTTCCATGACGACATCACCGGCACCTCTCTGCTCGACTGCTACAGGCGCAACTGGAACGACTATTTTTTAACCCTCAACGAGGCATCGCAGGAATACGCCGCCGCCGTCGGGGCGTTGGCGGGGCTTATGGACACCTCGGGCTTTACAGGCATTCCCGCCGCCGTGGCAAATCCCTTACAGTTTGCGCGGTACGAATGCGTTACGCTGGAGCTGTTCGTACCGGACACGCCGAGCCTTCGCGTGTTCGACCGCATCGGCAACGAGGTGCCCTCGACAGTGACCAAACGTGACAACGGGGTTTTTCGGATACGCTTTGAAATCAACGTGAAGGGACTTTCGGTGACGATGTTTGACATCCGCCCGTCAGCGTCGCCCTGCGCGCTCCCCACTTCGCTCAAAGCGTCCGAAAACAAACTGGAAAACGCCCGTATTACGGTGCGCGTCGATGAGAACGGCGACATCTCCGGGATATACGACAAAGAGCTGAGGCGCGAGCTTTTGAGCGCGCCGGTGGGTTTTGACATCTTGGATTACGAAGGCACCTATGGTTACGCCGCGTGGGAGGTTAATTTTGCAGAAATCAGCGCGCCGCCGCGCCGCAAGACAACGTTTAAGGGCATTGAGCTTATTGAAAACGGCTGTGCCGCCGCGACGCTGCGTATCCAGAAAGAATGCGGCGATTCGCGGTTTGTTCAGGAGCTGACGCTTTCTGCCGGGGGCAGGGCGGTCAGCGTACTTAACGAGATAGACTGGCGCAGCCCCATGACGCTTCTTAAAGCGCGTTTCCCGTTTACGGCGTCGGACGGCAAAGCGCTGTATGATTTGGGGTTAGGGTACATAACACGCCCGAACAATACGAAAAAACGCTTTGAGGTTCCCGCTCAGATGTGGGCGGCCA
>CAZEXA010000009.1:0-45028 GCA_964516565.1 uncultured Eubacteriales bacterium
TATTCGCTACGATATTCTGAAAAAAGAAAAATCTAAGCCGAAGGAGGCCGTTTCCGATGAAGATACAGCAGGTGCTCGACAGTCTTGACAAAAAAGCGCCGTTTTCGGGCGCTGAGGCGTGGGATAACGGGGGACTTCTCGTCGGTAGTCCTTCCGACGAAGTGCGCGGCATCCTCGTTACGCTGGACGTAACCGCGCATATTGTTGAGGTCGCCGTTCAGGCGGGCGTCAATCTGATTGTCGCGCATCACCCGGTGATTTTCCACCCCTTAAGCGCTGTCGATTCCGGCAGCGCCGTGTATAGGGCGGCGGCCGCCGGGGTCGGTATTATCGGCTTTCATACCTGCTACGACAACGCGCCGGGCGGCGTCAGTAAGCTTCTTGCGGAAAAAATTGAATTGTTGAATATTGCGCCTGTTGCGGGCGCGCCGTGCGTAATGCTCGGTGACTGTGATTTTCCGAGTGCCGTGCATTTTGCCCGTTTTATACGGGACACACTCGGCGCGCCGTGTGTAACGCTCGGCGCGCTGAGCGTTAGATATACGGAAAAAATCGGCGAAATCCGACGCGCCGCGGTTTGCCCGGGCGCGGGCGGCGATTTTCTCGAAACGGCTGCCGCGGCGGGCGCTGACGCTTTTCTGACGGGCGAGTGCAAATACCATGAGTATCTGCGTGCTTATGAACTGGGCATTTCCCTTGTAACGGCGGGGCATTATGAAACCGAGGTTTTAGCAATACCCCCGCTTGCGGCGTATCTAAAAAACAGTTTTCCGGAGATACCGATAACGGCCTTCACCGGAAAACCGCCGATTGTCACTCTGTGATTCATTGAGGTAACCTATGGCTCTTGACGGCATATTTCTGCATGTAATCATTGAAGAAATCAAACAAAAAGCCATCGGCGCAAGGGTGGATAAAATCCATCAGCCCTCGCGTTCTGAGCTTGTATTCACTATGCGCACACGCAGCGAGAGCTTTAAGCTGATTTTCAGCGCGAACGCCGACAGCGCGCGCGTCAATCGGACCGCCTTAGAGTTTGACAATCCGAAAACACCGCCGATGCTCTGTATGCTCCTTCGCAAAAAACTCGGTACCGCCGTTTTGACTGACATTCAGCAGGACGGGCTGGACAGGGTGGCGTTTTTTGATTTTTCGGCGACAAACGAGCTCGGCGATAAAGAGAAGCTTACACTCGTCGTCGAAATTATGGCACAGCACAGCAACCTGATTCTTATCAATGAAAACAACAGAATTGTTGATGCGGTCAAGCGCGTCGACAGTGATAAATCCTCCTACCGCGAGATATTGCCCGGCGTCGTCTATATCCCGCCGCCCGTACAACATAAGCTGAACATTCTGACTGACAAAACGGAGGATATCTTAAAAGCGGTGAAACTGTGCGGCGAGAGAGGTTTGCCGCAGGCGCTCGTCCGTGTTCTTTCCGGCGTGTCGCCGGCGACGGCGCGTGAGCTTTGCCTTTTAATAGGCGAAACGCCCGTTTCGGAACTGTCCGGCAATCAGATGAACGCGCTTTCGGACGCGCTTCTTAAACTGCGTCAAATTTTGAGCGACAACGTGATATCCCCGACGATTGTGTATGACAAAGGTCGGCCCCGGGAATTTTCGTTTATGGATATGCGACAGTATGGGCTGTTTTCCGAAAAAAAATATTTTGCGACGCTTTCGGAGCTGCTTGACGCCTTTTTCAGCGTTCTCGATACGACGAGGCGCATGAAAGCGCGCAGCGGCGCGTTGTTTCAATTAGCCGAAAACGCAGTCGAGCGCACGATGCGGAAAATCGCACTGCGCGAGGAGGAGCTTTTACAGTGTAAAAACCGTGAGCAGCTCAGGATAAGCGCCGAACTTCTCACCGCCAATCAATACCGGCTGGAAAAGGGCGCTCTTTACTATGAACTTCCGAATTATTACGATAACGACGCGCTTTTGAAAATATCTGTCGACCCGGCGCTGACACCCTCACAGAACGCACAGAAATATTATAAAGAATACCGCAAGGCGCAGACCGCCGAG
This sequence comes from uncultured Eubacteriales bacterium, assembly GCA_964516565.1. Taxonomy (GTDB): domain Bacteria; phylum Bacillota; class Clostridia; order Oscillospirales; family Acutalibacteraceae; genus DTU089. The sequence goes on from CAZEXA010000009.1 coordinate 2,032, forward strand.
GAAAAGCTGACGGCGCTGATACGGCAGGGCAACGAGGAGCTTCAATATTTTGAGAGTGTACGCGACACACTTTCGAGAGCTTCTTCTGAAGCGGAGCTTTCCCAGATTGCCGACGAGCTGATACAACAGGGCTATATGAAGGATAAACGGACGCGTTCCGGCAAGGTGAGCAAGCCTGAAAAGCTTGACCCGCATGTATATACGACGTCCGGCGGGCTGACGGTGTTCGTCGGGCGCAGCAACCTTCAAAATGACCGCCTGACCTTTAAGCTCGCCACAAAGACCGACTGGTGGTTCCACGTCACCAAAGCGCCCGGTTCCCATGTGATATTAAAAACCAACGGAGGGGAGCCTGACGACGCGTCGGTGCTCGAAGCCGCCGCCTTAGCGGTCAAACACAGCTCGCTGTCGGGTTCCTCCAAAGCGTCCGTTGATTACACCGCGGTGAAAAACCTGAAAAAACCGGCCGGAGGCCGGCCGGGCTTTGTTACCTATAACGAGTATTATTCGCTGATTGTCGGCTGAGCTTTCGATATCTGTTGTCCGGTATTGTCTATTGTGTAGTTCCCCTTATAGACGAGCTCGTCTACCGTTACAAAAGAATAACCTAATTCTTTTAACCCCATGAGGACTGTTTTCAGTGCTTCGGGGGTGTTTTTTATGTCATTGTGAAAGAGCACAATCGCACCGGGTTGTACTTTTTTGAGCACACGCGCGGCGATTTCGTCGGAAGAACCGCCCTTGTAGTCAAGGCTGTCAACAGACCACTGAATCACGGTCATGCCGATATTTTCGGCAGCCGCAATGCTTTCATTATCGTAATCGCCCGACGGAAAGCGCACATAGGCAGGCTTTTCGCCGGTGATACCGACGAGCCGTTCATTACAACCATTGATTTCTCTCTGAACACCCGTCGCGCTTAAAGAAGAAAAAAGAGCGTGCGTGTCGGAGTGGTTGGCAATCTGGTGTCCGGCGTCAAAGAGCGCCTTAACGCTTTGCGGACAGCGTTTCGCCCACTCACCGACGACAAAAAACGTAGCTTTGGCGTCATACTGCGTTAAAATGTCAATCAGTATCTGTGTGTCGGAATCGCCCCACGCCGCGTCAAAGGTGACGGCAATCTTTTTTTCATCGGTTTTTACGCTGTAAATCGGAATTTGCCGCTCCCGTCCCACTACGGCGGATGACAACGCTTTTGAAGCTAAGCCTACCGAAAGCGCAAAGATAGCGACGATGGCAACGGCGGTTAGCGTGTGCTTGAAGCTGAATACCTTGTAAAACATGACAACACCCCTACATCATATGAAAAAATGCTGTTCCGTATTCATCAAAGGCGGACATAGTTACGTAAAGTGCTCTGCTGACAGAACAAAAAAATTAAGCTGCTGAAAGATCGCCCTTGACTTTGAGACTGGGTATTATGAACACGCAGGTTTAATTTTGATTTTAAACTTGACAAAGGAACAGTAAAAAAGCATAATAATCATGTATAAAAAATAAACCACAAAATGACAGAGAGGGAAACATTATGCAGACAAGAATGAAAAAATTTCTGGCTATTGTGCTTTGCGCAGGCTTTCTGTTTGCGGGAAATACTGTCACGGCGTTGGCAGAAGAGGGGCAGGGAATAGGACCATCCACGGATATCCCGGCAGAGTGGCAGGCATACTGGGACGAGCTGGAGCAGTCGCAGACCTGCATTTCAATGACGCCCGGCAGCGATGAGACGATGATGAATTTTGCATGGCAGAGTCCCGCGGCTGTCGAAACAGGTTATCTTGAACTTGGGGAGCAACCGAATCTTTCGGATGCCGAGCAATTTACGGGTTACAGCAGTTTGAATCCCTTGACGAATATCCGCACGTTTTATGTGACGGCAAGCGATCTTATGCCGAATACGACCTACTACTACCGCGCGACAGACAGCGGTAGTCAAACACAAATCTATTCATTCTGCACACGTGATCCGAAGCAGTATTCGTTTATCGTTTTCAGCGACACGCATATTGAGCATGATGAAACCACGGGCATTTTGGAAGCGCAAAGCTCCTATTTCTGGAACCAAGCGCTCGACGAGGCAAAAAAGACGGTTCCCGACGCGGCATTTATGCTCAATTTGGGCGACATGGCTAACGAGGGGCGCGTCACGGAATATTTGGGGCTCAACGCGCCGCCTGTTCTGCGCAGCCTGCCGATGGCGACATGTATCGGCAACCACGATAAAAAGAGTTTCCATTATGGTTACTATGTCAACAATCCGAACCAAAATATCTCGCTAACCGACAGTTTAATTGGCGGCGAGTACTGGTTTTGCTACGGAGATGTGCTGTATATGATGCTTGATTCTACCAGCGGCAGCGCAGAGGCGAGGTACAGACTGATGTATGATGCCTGTAAAGCCAACCCCGATGCCAAATGGCGCGTGGCGGTTTATCATCATAATTTCAACGGCACGCCGGCACCGCTGGATACGGAATCACTGCTGTTGAAAGCGATGTTCGATCCGTTGATGGAAGCGTTTGATGTGGATGTTGTATTCAACGGACACACCCACGTTTATACACGTACGCATCAGATGGAAAACGGGATTATTGTCCAGAGCTCCAAAGATAAGCTAAGCCTTTTGGACCCGCGGGGAACAACGTATGTCGGCGCTTCCTCCGTCAATCATGTCATTAATGAGAGCTGGGATCAGGATAGTCTGATGTGGCCGCAGATTTCGGCGTACTACATTGAGAACGAGGTACTGTATTCGGTTATCAGCATAAAGGACGGCAGTCTTTCCATAAAGACGCGCAGCGCCAGCCGGGATAATGCCGTGGTGGACGAATTCACCATCGAAATGTCCCCGGATAATCTCCCTGAAACGGACTTGTCGCCTGTACAGAACCCGTGGTACGATCTGCTGACCTTCGGCGGTCAGGTTTACGCAATCATCTCCAATATCGGGGATTTCATTGACAGATGGTCTTCTGTCAAAGACAATCCCGTCTAAATTAAAGAAACGTATTAAATAGCAGGGGCTGTAATGTGATGTTACAGCCCCGTTTCCGTATGTAATCATTTGTTAATGAAATACAGGCCGACCAAGCAAATCAGAGTACCTATAACCTTATTTTTATTGATGGTCTCGTTATATAATAAATAACCAACAATAACCAGCGCAACAGCAAGAAACGAGCTTTGCATAACGGAAGCCGTGCTGACAGCCCAGCCTGCTTTATAGGCGTAGATGAATCCGACCTCCAAACCTACGACGACAACACCCAAGGCAAACGGTGCCCAATTCGTATGTGTATATTCTTTGATCAGATTGGCGTCCTTATTGAGTAATAAATATAAGATAACAGTTAAAATAGCCGCAATGACATAGGTAATTGTCAAAGAAGCAAGCGGATTCATGTCATGAGGAACAGACTTAGCACAAATTTGGTAAACGATGTTTGATACAACAACAAGAGCAATCGGCCAAACAAAAGACAACATAAAAAACCCCTCCAAAAATATAAACAGAAGTCAAGCAAAGTAGCCTGACTTCCGGTAGGTGCTCACCCGTTATTTATGGAGATAAAATAACACAACTCGACTTTAATTTCAATAGGAAAAGTGATATTTATGGGAATATTTATTTAACATCCGAAATGATCATCTCCGCCGTTTTCATCCCGTCCACCGCCGCCGAAACGATGCCACCCGCGTACCCCGCGCCCTCGCCGCAGGGGTACAGCCCAGAGAGCCGTGTCGCCATATGCGATTCATCGCGCACGATGCGTACCGGCGCGGAGCTGCGCGTTTCAGGTGCGGTCAGGACAGCATCGGGCATATTGAAGCCAAAAAGCTTTTTATCAAAGCTGTACAGAGCGGCAGCGAAAGTTTCCGCGATACTTTCGGGCAGCACGCCGCGGATGCTTCCGAGCGCGACGCCGGTCGGGCAGGAGGGGCGCACGCCGCCGAGCTTTTTTGAAGGCGTATCGGCGAGAAAATCCTTGATTAGCTGCGCGGGCGGGGCATAAGAACCGCTTCGGGCGAACGCCTTTTGTTCGATTTCGCGCTGCATACGGACGCCCGCGAGGGGGTGGTCGCTCGGAAAATGCGACGGTTCGATACCGACAAGAATGGCGGAATTGGCGTTTTCGCCGTCACGGTTATATTCGCTCATGCCGTTTACCGAAATACCGCCCCTTTCCGATGAAGCGTTGACGACGACGCCGCCCGGGCACATGCAGAAGGTATACGCACCGCGCCCGTGCAGGGGGTGGTCGGAAAGTTTATAGTCGGCGGGGGGCAGAAGGGGATTCATGAACTCTTTCCCGTATTGAATTCTGTTGATATATTCCTGCGGATGCTCGATGCGCGCCCCGACGGAAAACGGTTTTTGTTGAAGCTCAAGTCCCGCCGCGTACAGCATTTCATAGGTGTCGCGTGCTGAGTGGCCGACGGCAAGGATAACGGTATCCGTTTCGATATCCGAAACAGAGCCGTCTGTGTTTTCGCAAGTGACGCCGTGAACCCAGCCGTTGGCGGCAATGACGGACTTAAGACGGCAGCCGAAACGGATTTCACCGCCGAGAGACAGGATTTCTTCGCGGATAGCCTTGACCACGCCGCGCAGGCGGTCGGTACCGATATGCGGCGTGGCACTGCATAAAATGTCTCCGGGCGCGCCGAAGCGTACAAAGCGGCGAAAGACTTCGCGGCAGCGTATGTCCTTGATGCCGGTCGTCAGCTTGCCGTCGGAAAAGGTTCCCGCGCCGCCTTCGCCGAACTGAACGTTCGAGTTTTCATCGAGCGCGCCGCCGTCCCAGAACGCGCCGACCTTTGCGGCGCGCGTGTCAACGTCATCGCCTCGTTCCAATATCAGCGGTTTCAAGCCGGCCTCTGCGAGCAGCAGGGCGGCGAACATACCGGCCGGTCCGAATCCGGCGACTATCGGTCTGTACGCGGAAACGCGCCGCAGAGAGGGCAGAGTATAGGGCAAATCACTGACGACGCACACCTTGTTTTCGGGAAAGGCGGCAGTCAGTGATTCCTCGTTTAAATCGGTTTCAATATCAAGAGCATAGACCAGATGGATGTCGTTCTTTTTCCGTGAATCCACAGAACGTTTATAGACCTCCAGCGACAAAATATCGCCGCTGCTGATGCGAAGCTGGCGCGTTGCCGCCGAAAGCAGTGCGTCTTTGTCGGCGTTCAGCGGCATTTTAATGTCAAATACGCGTATCATTTTCTAAAATCCTCGTCATAGCGTGATATCCGGCTGTTCTGCCGGTTGTAAAGGCAAATTGCAAATTGTAGCCGCCGCAGATGCCGTCAACGTCAAGCAGTTCGCCGCAAATGTATAGTCCGGGTTTTTTTTTAGATTCCAGTGTCAGCGGGTTGATCTCCTGTGAAGAGAGCCCTCCGGCGGTGACCTGCGCCGCCCGGAAACCGGCGGTATCCGTGACCGCGATCTCGAAATGTTTGATTTGACGGGCGACGGCTTGCGCCGTCCCGGCGAGTTCATACGCAGGCGACATAGGAGAAATGTCCGCTCTTTTCAGAATCGTTTCGCCGAGTCTTTTTTGCATTATACCGGATAACACATCAGCAGCTGTCGGCATAAAACCGGAAATGGACGAAGCGTATAAAAACTTTTCCAATTCGGACAAAGATCTGTCTGAACACAGGTCCAGACTGATGGTGAAGCGGCAATTATTTTTTGGCTCAATGAATCGAGAGAGATTAAAAACCGGAATGCCCGAAAGCCCATATTCGGTAAACTGAATTTCTCCGGCGTCTGAGGCGATTGTCTTGTTATCATAAAGAAGCTTCACGCCGCCTTTTATGCGGATTCCTTTAAGCGACTTGAAAAAAGGGTCGGCGCACTTTACGGAAACGAGCGCAGGGTGCGGTTTGTTCACCGTGTGTCCGAGCGAGCTGAGAAGCGCGTACCCCGAGCCGTCGGAGCCAAGGTCCGGTGAGGCCTTGCCGCCGCAAGCCAAAATTACGGCGTCGGCGACGATATTGCCGTTGAGAAGAAAACCGTGGTTTTTCGGTTGAATTAAGGTTATCGGCGTATCTGTAACCGATTGGCAGCCGAAAGAAGCCGCGGTAAAGCGCAGCGCGTCAACGACAGAGGCGGCGCTACCGCTTTTCGGGTACAGCCGTCCGTCCTCCTCGGCGAGTATAAGACCGAACGAGGTGAAGAAGTCTTCTGTTTTTGCATAGCGGCTGCACAGTGCGGCGTTTATCAGTGCGGTGTCGCCGCGGTAACAGCCGGCGTCAAGATGTCTGTTTGAGAGATTACAGCGCCCGTTCCCGGTGGACAGGAGTTTCTTGCCCACGCGCGGCAGGCGCTCATAGAGGATGACGGCGGTATGTTGTCCGCCGCTGGATGTTTTCGCTTCTATCGCGGCGGCAAGTCCCGAAGCGCCCGCTCCCACAATCGCAATCGTTTTCACAATAACTCTCCAAACCGTATTTGCTGACAGTATACAGGATTTTAAAACATAAGGCAAGACCCCGTATTTTGAATTAGGAAAAATCTGTCTATTTGAAATAGTATTTGCATTTCGCCGTTTCCTATGATAAAATATCTGCCGAATACAAGTGGAAAGGTAAAACAATGCCGCCGAATATTATTTTTTATTTTTCCGATCAGCAAAGATGGGACACGGTGAACAAAACCGTGATGCCAAATCTCTGCGCATTCGCTGAAAGCGGAACGGTTTTTGATAACGCCTTTACCTGCCAACCGGTATGCGGTCCGGCGCGCGCGTGCCTTCAGACCGGCGTGTACGCCACACAGAACGGAAGTTACTGGAACGGCATACCCCTGACACCCGATATCAAGCCATTAGCGGCGTATTTCAATGAAGCGGGATACGAAACCGCCTATGTCGGCAAGTGGCACCTCGCGTCCGACAGGGTTCCGAAAATCGGTTTTCACTGCGAAACGGGAGCGGTTCCCGCCGACAGGCGCGGCGGCTATAAGAATTTCTGGCGCGCCGCCGACGTTCTTGAGTTCACGTCGCATGGGTACGACGGATATGTATTTGACGGCGACGGCGTTAAGCGGGAGTTTACCGGTTACCGCGCCGATTGTATCAATAATTTCGCGCTCGAATATATTGACGGCAAAACGAGTACCGACCCATTTTTTCTCTTTATCTCCCAGATTGAGCCGCACCATCAGAATGACCGCAACCATTTTGAGGGCAAAAAAGAGACGATAGAGCGTTTTCGGAATTATCCGACTCCATCCGACCTATCCTTCCTCAAGGGCAATTACAAGGAGGAATATCCCGACTATCTCTCAGCCATCAACGCCATTGATGACAATCTCGGACGGCTTGTTAAGCGCCTTAAAGAAAAAGGGTTGTATGACAATACAATTATCCTTTATACCAGCGACCACGGCTGCCATTTCAAGACGCGCAACATGGAGTATAAACGCAGCTGCCACGACTCCTGCATACATATTCCGCTCGTCATTTTCGGCGGCGGGTATAAAGGTACGGGCAACGACGGCAGGCTTGTCAGTCTTATTGATTTACCGCCGACGCTTCTCGATTTATCGGGAATTGAGATACCGAAGACTTATAGGGGACAATCGCTGCTCAATTCTAATGAACGCGGCTGTGTGTTTTTACAGATCAGCGAATCTCAGATAGGCAGAGCCATTCGCACCAAGGAATTCAAATATGCCGTACGCGCATTAGGCTCTGGTCTCACCGGCCACAAAGCTTCCGTCTATTTTGAGGATTATCTTTACGACTTAAGAAACGACCCCGACGAGCGGCACAATCTTATAAAATCGGCAGAATATGCGAAGGAACGTTCGCGCCTTCGGGCGATGCTGATAAAGGAAATGACTGATGCGGGCGAAGCACGTCCGCGTATATGTCCCGCAGTACTGAGTAGAGATAAGTAAAACTCTCGGAAGGATGAGGAACATAATGAAAAGAACGGAAATTTCGGCGCTGTTTAAGGAGCCGAACGCGTATGCGGACAAAGAAATCACCGTATGCGGCTGGGTACGCACAAAGCGCGACTCGAAGTTACTCGGCTTTTTAGAACTTAACGACGGAAGCTGTTTTCAAAATCTTCAAATTGTCTTTGAGGACGGCAAGCTTTCGAATTTTACCGAAGTCTGTAAACAGAACGTCGGTGCGTCTGTCACGGTCACCGGAAAGCTGCTGCTCACGCCAAATGCGGCGCAGCCGTTTGAAGTCAACGCTATAAGCATTGATACCGAAGGGGCTTCGACCCCGGATTTTCCGCTTCAAAAGAAACGGCATTCGCTTGAGTACCTGCGCACCATCGGCCATCTGCGCCCGCGCGCCAATCTGTACAGTGCGGCGTTTCGTGTCCGTTCTGTCGCCGCTTACGCCATTCACACCTTTTTTATGGAACAGGGTTTCGTTTACGCCCATACCCCGTTGATTTCGTGCAGTGACTGCGAGGGAGCGGGCGAAATGTTTAGGGTCACCTCGTTTGACCTTGAAAATATCCCGAAAAACGAGGACGGTTCGGTCGATTTTTCGCAGGATTTCTTCGGAAAGCCCGCTTATCTGACGGTGTCCGGTCAGCTTCAGGGCGAAATCATGGCGCACGCGTTCGGTAAGGTTTATACCTTCGGACCGACGTTCCGTGCCGAGCGTTCCTATACGCAGCGCCACGCCGCGGAGTTTTGGATGATCGAGCCGGAAATCGCCTTTGCTGACCTCTGTGACGATATGGAGCTTGCGGAGGCAATGATTAAGTTCATCATACAATATGTGTTGGCGCATTGTCCGGCGGAACTTGAGTTTCTGAACAAATTCGTCGATACAGGATTGATTGAGCGTCTAAAGACGGTCGCTTCCTCGGAATTTGCCCATGTTACCTACACCGAAGCCGTCCGACTTCTTGAGGAGCACAACGAAGAGTTTGAATATAAGGTGTCGTGGGGATGCGATCTGCAGACCGAGCACGAAAAGTATCTGACCGAAAAAATCTTCCGCAAACCGCTCTTCGTGACCGATTATCCGAAGGAAATCAAGGCGTTCTATATGCGTCTTAACGACGACGGCAAGACCGTTGCCGCTATGGATATGCTTGTTATGGGCATCGGCGAAATCATCGGCGGCAGCCAGAGAGAGGAGCGTCTCTCTGTACTTGAACGGCGCATTGCCGAGACGGGACTGAACCCGGAGGGTTACTGGTGGTATGTCGATTTGCGCCGCTACGGGGGCACCCGGCACGCGGGTTTCGGTTTGGGATTTGAGCGTCTGATCATGTATTTGACGGGGATTGCCAACATCCGCGATGTATTGCCGTTCCCGCGCACGACCGGCACTGCCGATTTTTAATTAAATTATTTTTTGGAGGGTCTTCTATGCATTCCTATCAATCGTTAGGCGCCGCCGAGCTTCAAAACGAATATAACGCCGTCAAGGCGCGTTTTAATGCCTTTAAGGGAGAAAATTTGAAAATCGATATGTCGCGCGGCAAGCCGGGCGCCGACCAGCTGGACATCTCGTCCGCCGTACTCATGACGGTTTCCGATGAAACGGGGTATCGTTCCGAGGACGGAAGCGACAGCCGCAATTACGGTCTTCTGCCCGGCATCATCGAATGCCGCCGTCTGTTTGCGGAGATCATGGGCCTCAAACCCGAAAACATCATCGCCGCCGGTAATTCGAGCCTTGAGCTGATGTTTGATTTCGTTTCTCAGTGTTATTCTAAGGGTATCGCCGGCTGTCAGCCGTGGGCAAAGCAGCGAAAGGTCAAATTTTTATGCCCCGCTCCCGGTTATGACCGGCACTTTGCCATCTGCGAATATTTCGGGATACAGATGATCAACATCCCGATGAACGGTGACGGTCCCGATGTGGAGCTGATTGAGGAATATGTTGCCGATGATACCGTCAAGGGTATGTTTTGTGTACCGAAGTACTCGAATCCGCAGGGTATCGTTTATTCCGACGATGTTGTACGCGCTATCGCGGCACTGAAGCCCTCCGCCAAGGATTTCAGGATTATCTGGGACGATGCCTACTGCGTCCATGGCTTCGGCGATACGCCTGACGAACTGTTGAATATCTGGCAGGAGCTTGCAAAACACGGCAACGAGGACATGGTCGTTGAGTTTACCTCGACCTCGAAAATATCGTACCCCGGTGCGGGCGTGTCGGCTATCGGCGCGTCGCCCGCCAATATAAAGGAAATTTTATCCAGGATGACGATTCAGATTATCAGTTACGATAAAATTAATCAACTTCGCCATGCGAGATATTTCAAGGATAAAAACGGCATCATCGAGCATATGAAGCTTCACGCAACCGTTTTGCGTCCCAAGTTTGAGGCGGTGCTTGACACGCTTGAGCGCGAGCTGGGCGGCAAAGAAATCGCTGTCTGGAACAAGCCGAAAGGCGGCTATTTCATCAGCCTTGAAGTAACGGGCGGCAGCGCTCTGCGCGTCGGAGGACTGTGCCGTGAGGTAGGGCTGACGCTGACTCCCATCGGTGCGACATACCCGTATGGCATTGACCCGAATGACAGCAATATCCGTATCGCTCCCACTTTCCCGCCGGCTGCCGAGCTGAAAAAGGCCGCCGAGGTGCTGTGCGTCTGTGTGCGTCTTGTCTGTCTGGAGGAACTTCTCAGCGGAGGGAACGACATATGATCCGCGTCGGTCACGGCTATGATGTTCACCGCTTTGCCGAGAACAGAAAGCTGATTCTCGGCGGCGTCGATATCCGGCATCCGGTAGGGCTACTCGGACATTCGGACGCTGATGTCCTGCTCCACGCCATTGCGGACAGCCTGCTCGGCGCGGCGGCGCTCGGGGATATCGGGAAGCATTTTCCGGATACCGACGAGGCGTATAAGGGAATCAGCAGTCTGCTGCTGCTCCAAAAGGTCGCCGTCCTTCTTAAGGACAACGGTTATACAGTCGTTAATATTGACGTAACCGTCATAGCACAGGAACCGAAGCTGTTACCCTATATTGAGGAAATGCGGAACAACATCGCTTTAGCGCTGTCATGCGCCGTAAACGCCGTGAGCATCAAGGCGACTACGGAGGAGTATCTCGGGTTTACGGGACGCAAAGAGGGTATTGCCGCCCACTGTGTAAGCCTGATTGAAAGATAAAATCATTTTTTAATACAACCCGAACAAACCTTTTCCCGTTCCCTCGCATATGATATAAAAAAATCAAAAGCGAGGGTTATTTATGGGAAAGGCTGCCGTGAAGGTCGGCTCAGTGACGTACGCTGTCAAGGGCAAGGACCTCCTGCTGAAAAACGGCTTCCGAGTGTATCTGACCCGCGACACAAACCCCAAAAAGGGCGAGGGCTGCGGGTATTTGTTATATGTGGACGGCAATTTAAGCGCCGCGCTGTCCATACTGAAGAAAAACGGCGTTAAGATTTTCGGAGTGTCTGACGCTCCTGATTTTCCGTGATATATCTCGATAACGCCGCGACTTCGTATCCAAAGCCCTTTGAAATCCGCAGCGCGCTGCTGGAGGGCATTTCCATCTACGGCGCCAATCCCGGGCGCAGCGGACACGATATGTCGCTGGCAGCCGCCGGCAAGGTATACGACACACGGGAAAAATTCAACACACTGTTCGGGGGGTACGGCGCGGAGAATGTCGTGTTTACGTATAATTGTACCTACGCGCTCAATACCGCTATTAAAGGGGTGGTGAAAAAAGGAGATCATGTGTTGATATCGTCTCTGGAACACAACTCCGTTGTACGTCCCTTAAGCCGTTTAAAAGCGGACGGATTGTGCGCTTTTAACATTGTTTTATCCATCGGCAGTGATGACGAGATTGTTGCCGCTTTTGAGGCGGCAATCACGCCGCAAACGTCGGTTATCGTCTGTACGCACGCGTCCAACGTATTCGGGCGGGTCATGCCCATAGAGAAAATCGGTGCGCTGGCAAAGCGCCGCGGCTTGGCGTTCATTGTTGACGCCGCGCAGACGGCGGGCGTTTTTCCAATCAACATGAAAGCGATGAATATTAACTGTCTGTGTATGCCCGGGCACAAAGGTTTATACGGTTTACAGGGCACCGGCGTGCTGATGACCGACGGAATTTGTGTTCTTGCCTCTCTTGTGGAAGGCGGCACAGGCAGCCGTTCTTTCGATATTGTACAACCGCCCGACATGCCGGAAATGCTTGAGAGCGGTACGCTGAACGTCCCCGGCATTTGCTCATTAAACGCCGGGATTTCGTTTATTGAGGGATATGGGCAGGAGAAGCTATACGACTATGAGTTCTCTTTAACGCGGCAGGCATTTTTAGAGCTTTCCGAGATCAAGAACATCCGTCTATACACGACGAAATATGAAAAAGGCCTCTTTGCGCCGATTCTCTCCTTCAACATCGAGGGTCTGCACAGCGAACAGGCCGCCGCCGCCCTTAACAAGCGCGGCGTAGCAGTTCGGGCTGGGTATCACTGCGCACCGCTGGCGCACAAAACGTACGGTACCGAGGACTCCGGCACCATCCGTCTTTCGCCGTCGGTTCACACAGAAAAAAAAGATTTAAAAACAGCTTTAAATTATATCTATCAAATTGCAAAATCAGTTTAAATGTGATATACTACATTATCAGTATGAAAATACACGTTGATAACACGCGCAGCAGGAATTTCGAAAAGTGGTGACGGCAAATGAATTCGATTTATGCGTTTTTTGATGAAATTTATAAAGCGATTGTCAGTTTTGACTTCGTTTCCGATTTTTTAGACGTCTTTTTTGTCGCGTTTTTGATTTATCAGGCTATCAAGCTACTCAGGGGTACGCGTGCGTTTCTGGTTTTGAAAGCAATTTTAATTGTCGCCGTTGTTTACTCTGTCGTACTGCTGCTTAATATGGAGGCAAGCGAGTACATCTTCAAGCTGTTGTTTGACAACTCCATTATCATTTTCCTTGTTCTTTTCAGTCCTGAGATTCGTCAGATGCTGGAAAGCGTCGGCAGGCGCACAATAAAAAATATTTCCTTTTTACCGTTCAAATCGGAAGCGGAGCGCTCTTTGATCACGCTTTCCGCTATCAACGATGTCTGCAAGGCGTCTTCCTCGATGAGCCGCAAACAGTGCGGGGCGCTGATTGTCTTTGAAAAGGGGACGCCGCTTCAGGAGATCATAGCGACCGGCACCACCGTCGACGCTGCGTCTTCGCCGGAGCTTATCAGCAGTATCTTTTTCAAAAATTCCGCGCTGCACGACGGTGCGCTAATCATCCGTGAGGGACGGTTGTTCGCAGCAGGGTGTATTTTACCGCTGACGGACAATGACGCACTTGACAGCGAGCTGGGCACGCGTCACCGTGCCGCTCTCGGCATCAGCGAGCAGAGCGATGCGGCAGCCGTCGTCGTTTCAGAGGAAAACGGCATGATTTCCCTTGCCTGTAAGGGAGAGCTTCGCCGCGGCGTTTCCACCGGCGATCTGCGCGAGTTTTTGTCTGATTACCTGACATTCTCCGAGATTAACAACAACGGCACCGGTTTTATCGGACGAGCCAGAAAGCGCATCAGCGCTGCGCGCAAGGAGGGGAAATCATGAAAAATAAGAAATTCTCTCTCGGCAAGCTGTTTTTTAACGACCGTTTTGTTCTGATATTTTCTGTTTTTGCCGCTATGGTTATCTGGATTGCCGTCGCCATTAACGTCAGCCCTGAAACCGAACGCGTTGTTAAAAATGTGAAGGTGACCATAGACACCAAGAACAGTGTTCCTGCGCAACTGGGATTGAAAGCTTTCGGTGATACGGAGTATACCGTTGATGTAACGGTTGTCGGAAAGAAGTATCTTGTATCGCCGACCGCGCTTACCGCGGACGATATTGTGGTGGCGGCAATCACGGAAAACGTCACCACCGCCGGTATCAACACGCTCGAACTCAAGGCGACGTCCGCCGATCACGGCGGAGAGTTTAAAATTACGTCGCTTTCTAAAAGAAACATCAACGTTTATTTTGACGTTGAAAAAACCAAGGAATTCTCGATTAAACCGGACATCGTCGCCTCGGGCAATTTTTCTCTGACCGAGGACGGCTTTAAAACGGGGACTCCGTTGCTCTCTGTCAGCACCGTCACCGTAACCGGACCCGAGACGGAGCTTTCCAAAGTGAATTCCGTCGTGGCGCGTGCTACGGTTTCATCAACGCTCCACGCCGCGACGACCCTTGACGCCGAGGTTTTAATCTTAGACGCTAAAGGAAAAGAATCCTTTAAGTATCTCAGCATGAACTACAGCGGCGACCTCTCCATGACGGTGCCTGTGGTCGGTACAAAGAATCTGGGGACATCCGTCACCTTTAAAAATGCGACCAATTATTATTTGGAGCATCCACTGCCCTGTGAGATCACGCCGTCCTCCGGAAATTTTGACGTTTCTATCGAGGAGTTTCGTGTCGTAAAAACGGCATTAGTCGGCACAATTGACTTTAAGGAGCTTTCAGTATCTAAGAACACATTTACCTTTCCGACATCAAATCTCACCGACATTGTTTACAACGGGAAAGCTTCCGTTTTTTCGGTCACAGTCGATATGACCGGCATGGAGCAGCGCAAATTTACTGTACCGCTGAAAAATATTTCGATCATCAATAAAGTCGGCACTGACGAGATTACCATTCCCGACGGCTTGAATACTGAGGTAACGATTGTCGGTCCCGCCGAAACCATTTCACTTTTGACCACTGATAATATTTTTGCTGAAATCGATCTTCAGTCCGAAGTACTGGAACCGGGTGATTTTGTCCGTGATGCCAGAGTATATACGAGTAATACCACCTGTTGGGCATACGGAACGTATACCTGTAAGATCGAGTATTGATTTTTTGAAGGGAGCGCCGGGATGAAATATAAACGCCTTGTTTTATCGGTTACGGCGCTGCTGCTGACCGTATCTCTTTCCGGCTGTTCGCTGACGTCGGGGTTCTTTATGAACAAAATCCTCCGTCCGCCAAAACTGGAGGGCGAACAGCAGGCGTTACAGCTCGCCTTCGAGGAGAGCGTGGGAGAAAACGTACAGCTTAAAACCCCGGCGCGAGGGGCGTACACCTCGTCGTTTGTCACCTATGACGTTGACGCCGACGGCAGCGACGAAGCGTTTGTTTTTTATGTAAACCCTTCTGCGGACGCTTCGGTGCGTATCAACATTCTTGAGGAAACAGACGGGGAATGGCATAGCGTCGCCGATCTCAAGGGTTCCGGAAGCGCGGTCTATGAGATTGAGTTTGTCGATTTCAACCTCGACGGGTACTCCGAAATCATCATTTCATGGTCGCTGTTTGACAATAAGTCTGCCCACATCCTCAGCGTTATCGACTATACCCGCGATAAGAACGGGACATTTGTTTTTTCGGCGCGGGCAAGTGAATACTTTACCTATAAACAACTGATTGATTTTGATTTGGACGGATACAGCGAGCTGGCTATTCTGTATATCGACAATACGTCGAATGTCCCGCAAACCTATCTGCGTGTATTCCGTTTTTTAAAAAACAATGCGGTTACCCAGTTATCCGAGGTTCTTCTTGATCCGAGTATCACCGGGGTTTTCTCGGCGAGAGTGGATATCGTATCCGTCGATGGCGCGGATTCGACAAGGCTGTTTCTTGATGTTACCGGGAACGACACCGGTCTGTTTACCGAGGTGCTCCTATGGGCAAAAAAACAAAAAAAGCTTGTACGCATTCTAAATAACGCCTCAAACGAAACCTATCGCGCGGTATCGCTGAGCACACGCGATATCGACGGGGACGGTCTTATGGAGATCCCCATCGCCGTCACTCTTTTTGGAGAGAGGCAGAATCAACTGGTGTCCGGCAGTGAAACCGGCACAGACGCAAAGTATCTTGAACTGATCCGCTGGTATGGTATCAAAGGAACCGCTCTAAAGAGCGATGGCTATACGCTTTACGATCCGGCCTCGTCAAGCCTTTTGGATTTTCCGTGGAGTGTAAAAGCGGTTACCGCACGGTACGACGCGAAAGCCGGAGATGTGGTTTTTTTACGGTGGAACGCGGAAAAGTCCGTCTACGGTGCCAAGCTTTTCGCCTTGCGTTTCACCACCGACGTTTCAAAGGTTGTCAGCGGATATTCGCTCGTTTTAGGAGGTTCCGGCGGGAATTACTGGTGTAAAATTTATTCTGCAGGAAGCGATTACGGCATTTTAGTCAACGATATCTCCGATGGACTTACGCTGGTATAAGGAGGATAAATCATGAAAAAGGTACTCATTGCGGAGGACGAGGCTTCTATCCGTGAAATTATCGCCATCACGCTTAAAAGGGGCGGATATGACGTAACCGAGGCGGCAGACGGCGCACAAACCTTGAGTGAATACGAAAAGCACGGCGGTTTTGATGTCGTTCTTTTAGACATTATGATGCCGGTTATGGATGGCCTTGAGGTGTGCAAGGCGCTGCGTCAAAAGAGCGGCAACGTCGGCATCATTATGCTTACCGCCAAAACGCAGGAGATGGACAAGGTGTCCGGGCTTCTCATGGGCGCGGATGACTATATTACCAAGCCGTTTTCTCCCTCCGAGCTCACGGCGCGCGTGGACGCCGTGTACAGGCGCGTCGCCATGAACAGTCAGAGCCGCGCAGGGGAAAGCGGCGACATCATCACTTTAGGTCCGTTTGAACTAAATATCCGCAACCGCACACTGACCAAGCAGGGGGAGAACGTCGAGCTGACACAGGTAGAATTTCAGATTATCGAACTGTTTTTCACCAATCCCGGAAAGCCTCTGGAACGCAATAAAATATTAGAATCGGTCTGGGGTGCGTCTTATTACGGCGACGAAAAGGTGGTCGATGTCAACATACGCCGTCTGAGGATGAAGGTCGAGGATGAGCCGTCGGTGCCGAAGTACCTTGTTACTATATGGGGTTATGGGTACAAGTGGGTTGAATAAGCTGGGCGGCTACCAAACAACAGATATCAGATATAAAGGGACCTACGGTCAGAAATTTATTTGGAAAGGATGATGACGGTGAAACTGCGCGGGTTGTCCGGACGCTGGATACTTAACTCCCTGGCGGTTACCGCGCTGTTGTTTCTCATCCTCTCCGTAATTATTCTTTCGGTCACGCGGGCGTATTATATTAACTATGTCTACAATTTTCTTGCCGCCAACGCCAGTGACAGCGTCATCGCTTATTTTACCCCTTATCTGAACGCAACGGACGAGGCGTATCAATCCGCGGCGCACGAATACACCGAAAGTTTTGACAACAAGGAGTATATGAATGTTTGGGTGTTCGATAAGGACGGCGAGGTTGTCGCCACGACGACGGGGTTCCCTGTCGATACCCTCGCAACCTCGTTTTCGGACGTAAAAGAAGCCATTCTTTCCGATACATGTATAGCACGGTCTACCGGACGGAATTCTAACGACGAATCGGTTATGACCGTATCCATGGTGTTTCTGAGCGCCGACGGTTCCCTCAAAGGAGGCGTGCGCTATATTTCTTCTCTCGAGGAGGTCAACAAACGCCTCTTGTTCATCGGAGGGTTTATTGTTCTCGCACTAATCGTATCGTTGGTGCTCGTCTATGCATCGGGACTCTTCTTTGTACGGTCAATTATCCGTCCTATCAGGCGTATCAGCGATGTTACGGCGCGAATCGCCAAGGGTGACCTAAACGTACAGCTGGATACGCATGACTCCGGCGACGAGATCGGCGAGCTGTCCATGTCAATCAACAACATGATTGTTGAGCTGCGCGCTTCGGACAAGCTCAAAAACGACTTTATCTCAACGGTGTCCCATGAGCTGCGCACCCCTTTAACCGCCATCAAGGGCTGGGGGGAGACGCTGCTTGACATCTCCGACACCGATAAGGAGTTGACAAAGCGCGGCATATCCGTTATTATCCGTGAGTCGGACAGGCTGTCCGAGCTTCTTGAAGAGCTGCTCGATTTCTCGAGAATGCAGGCCGGTTCCCTGTCGCTGAGAACAGAAAAAATTGACGTGCTTGCCGAGCTGGATGAGGCTGTTTATGTCTTTAAGGAACGTGCCAAGCGCGAGGGGATGGAGCTAAATTACGCCGTAACCGACATGCCCTCGCCGATGAACGGTGACCCGGACAGAATCAAACAGGTTTTCGTCAACATACTCGACAACGCGATCAAATACTCGAGCCAGGGCGGAAAAATCGACGTATCCGCCGCTATTTCCGGCAACTTCTTGTCGGTATCGATTGCCGACCACGGCTGCGGGATCGCCCCTCAGGATTTACCGCGGGTCACCGAGAAGTTTTTTAAGGCGAATATCTCCGTAAGAGGCTCCGGAATCGGTCTTGCCGTATGCGATGAAATTGTCCGTCTCCACGGCGGCCAGTTGAAATTCGAAAGCGAGCTTAACGTCGGGACGACCGTTACCGTCACATTACCGATACTGCCGGTTTTAACACCGGAAGAAAGGTCATCGAACTATGAACAATGAACAGCCAAAGGCATGTCATAAAACCTCCATAGGCGGCGAAGCGCTCATCGAGGGGATTATGATGCAGGGACCCAAAGGGGCGTATATGTCCGTACGTCTGCCCGATGGTTCCATCGACACCGAAAAGCTTGATTTCAAGCGCCTAAAGGAACGCTTTAAGCCGGCAGGGTATCCGTTTATCCGCGGCGTCGTCAATTTTGCAGAAACAATGATTTTCGGCTATCGGTGTATGACCAAGTCTGTGGAGAAGGCCGGTCTCGGCGACGATGCCGACCCGGAAAAAATGTCCAAGACTGACCGTTGGGTCACCGAGCATTTCGGTCCGAAGCTGGTCGGCGTCCTGTCGTTTTTCTCCATGCTGATTGGGATGGGGCTGGCGTTCTTTTTGTTCATGTATGTGCCGGCGCTGCTTGTTGATCTCATGGACAAGTATCTGTTTAACAACGTTCTTAACGATTACCATCCCGTTTTTGAGGGTATACTCCGTATGGCGGTTTTTGTGCTGTACATCTATCTTGTTTCCCGAATACCCGATATTAAACGCGTCTTTTCCTATCACGGCGCCGAACATAAGACGATTTTCTGCTATGAGCACGGACTACCGCTGACCGTCGAAAACGTCCGGGCGCAGTCACGCTTTCACCCGCGCTGCGGCACGAGCTTCATTTTTATCATCCTGATTATCAGTATTCTTCTCTCCTCATCGTTGACGTTAATCTTTAAGGGCATTGACGACAACCGGCTTGTGTGGATGGGTATAAAACTCCTGCTTCTTCCCGTCGTCGTCAGCATCGGATACGAATATATTCCGTATGTCGGCAAGCATGAAAATTGGTTCACTAAATTAATTACCGCCCCCGGCATGGCTATGCAGAGGCTGACGACGGCCGAGCCGCCCGACGATGTCATCGAAGTCGGCATCGAGGCGATGAAATCCGTCATTACTGAAAATCCGGAGGATGATGCCCTTTGAACGCCTATTCCGCTTACCGCGAAGCGGTAAAGATACTCCTTGACGGCGGCTGCGAAAACGCCGAGTTTGACGCGCGTCAGTTGATTGAACACTGCTTTTCGCTCACACAGACGCAGCTGCTCATGAACAGCAACGAAAATGTCGACGAACTCAAGCTGAAAAAACTATTCGACTGCGCAGACCGCCGCGCGGCGGGAGAACCGCTTCAATACATCCTCGGGGAATGGGACTTCTTCGGACTCAAGTTCAAGGTAGGAAAAGGTGTGTTGATTCCGCGTCCGGAAACGGAGATTTTGCCGCGGCTCGCCGTTGAACACTTAAAGAAGACGGGCGGCAAGGTCGTTTATGATTTGTGCAGCGGCTCGGGCTGTATCGGCATCAGCGTAGCGAAATATTTCCCGAACTGCCGGGTCTATCTTTTTGAGCTTTCCGATGACGCCAACTACTACGCCCGTCAAAATATAAAGCTGCATAACCTGTTCAATGTCGAAGTGATTCAGGGCGATGTCCGCAAGGGCGCAAAAGCTTTCGGGCTTCCGCATCCGGACGTTATTCTCACCAATCCGCCGTATGTCCCCACCTACGATATTGACTCTCTGAGCCGTGAAATCAGCTATGAGCCGCGGTTGGCTCTTGACGGCGGCATCGACGGTCTTGATTTCTACAACGTAATTTCCGCGTCGTGGTTCGGCTGTTTGAATGAAGGCGGTATACTCGCCATGGAGTGCGGTGAAAACCAGATACGCGGCGTATTAGGCTTTTTCCTCAATATCGTGACAGGCGGAAAAGTTTTGAAGGACGCAAACGGACTTGACCGCGTCGTAATGCTGAAAAAATAGGAGACGACATTATGCTGAGAAATCTTATTAATTATTTTCAGGGCGACATAAGTACTTTTGAGCTGCTGTTTTCGCTGTTGGCTATGGTGTTTGTACTGTTGTGTACGCTTCCCGTTCACGAATACGCTCATGCGAAGGTAGCTGTTCTGCTGGGGGACGATACGCCGCGCCTGATGGGGCGTTTGACGCTTGACCCTTTTAAGCACCTTGACCCCATCGGCGCCCTGATGATTTTTTTCGTCGGTTTCGGTTACGCGAAGCCCGTTTCCGTCAATATGCGTAATTTTAAAAATCCGCGCGGGGGCATGGCGCTGACGGCGCTTGCGGGACCGATTTCCAACCTGCTGATGGCGTTTATTTTTCTGCTGTTCTACTCCTTCATTTCACCGCTTTATATTAAAAACCAATCCATTGTTCTTTCCGGTTTAGAGGTTTTTTTCTATATTGCCGCCTACATCAATATCAGTCTTGCCGTATTCAATCTGTTGCCGATACCGCCGCTTGACGGCTCGCGTATTGCCACGCTGCTGATCCCCAATAAGTATTATTACCGCATCATGCAGTATGAGCGTTATATCATGATCGGCGTTCTCGTTCTGCTTTTTACAGGCATTTTGACAAAGCCGCTCTACTTTCTTGTCGGGCTTGTATCCGACGGTTTATTGACTGTTACGAACCTCATTGCCGGACTGGTCTACTAATATGGAACACATTTCGTATAAACTGGACGGCTTTGAGGGCCCGCTGGATTTGCTTTTATTTCTCATTAACAAGCACAAGCTCGACATCGCGGATATTCCGATTTTTGAACTTGTGGAGCAATACATAGCCGCCGTTGAACAAATGAAAGAGGACGACATGGAAGTCGCCAGCGAATTTCTCGAAATGGCGGCGCGTCTTGTCTATATCAAGACTGTTTCCCTGCTGCCGGTCCACGAGGAGGCGCAGGAGCTGAAAAAGGAGTTGGCCGCCGAAATTATCGGCTACCGCGATATCAAGAGTCTTGCCGGGAAGCTTGCGCAGAAGACCCAAGGGTTTGACTATATCTGCCGCGCCGCACCTGAGGCTTTTGAGCGCGATATGTCCTATAAACGGCTGCACGAGCCGTCTGAGCTGATTCACGCGTATACGCTTGCCGCAGGCAAAAAGCTGCGGCGTCTTCCGCCGCCGGTCGATTCGTTCAAAAGCATCGTGGGGAAGAAAATGATATCGGTTAACGCTAAGATTGACGATATTGTCGCCCGGCTTAAAAAGACTCGCCGTCAGAGCCTGCGGGCGTACCTGCTTAGTTCTCGGTCTCGCTCCGATTTGATTGCGGCGTTTTTAGCCGTTTTGGAGCTTACCAAAAATAAGACCATACTGATTACAGGCTCCGGCGAAGACGCCGACATAGAGCTGCTCGAATACAAGGAGATGGAAACCATTTGAATGGTAACAGACTTTTAGCGGTTGCCGAGGCAGTCCTTTTCGCGTCCGCGGAGCCTTTGGAAATAAACCGTATCGCCGAGGTACTGGAGCTTGGTGTCGAGGATACAGAGAAGCTTTTGGAGAATCTGTCCCAAAAGCTCGACGAAACGGGAAGCGGCATTTGCCTGTTAAAACTGGATAAGCGGTATCAGCTGTGCAGCCGTAAGGAATTTGCCGAGGAAATTCGCGCCGTACTCGACCTGAAACGGAATACACCGCTTTCGCAGGCTGCTTTCGAGGTGCTTGCCATCATCGCCTACAACCAGCCGATTACCAAATCTTATGTTGACCAAATCCGCGGCGTTGATTGTGCCGGCGTCATCATGACGCTTTGCCAACGCGGACTTGTGGAGGAGAAGGGGCGTTTGGAGCTGCCCGGCAAGCCCATCCTGTACGGTACGACGCCGGATTTTCTCCGCTGTTTTTCCTTAGTGACCCTAAAGGATTTGCCGGAGCTTCAAAAGGGCGATACGGAAATTCTCATGTCGGGCGTCGATGAGGATTTTGGTCAGATTCGGTTTGACACAGAAGGCAGCGAGAACAAGCCTGTTGCTATATAAAATTATGACACTGTAGTTAAAGGGGGTGAGCGCATGACGGCGCTGTACATCATTTTAGGCATCGTTGCCGTGATTGTCCTGATTCTTTCGATTAGGCTCAGTGTTACGATAGAATACCGCGAGATGGTCGATTTAAACGTTCAATGGCTCTTTATCAAAAAGAAGCTTCTGCCTCTGACGACCAAACCAAAGAAAAACAAAGAGAAAGAGAAAGAGAAAGAGAAAGAGAAAGAGAAAGAGAAAGAGAGCACCCTAAAAACCGGTGACACCATCAGCGAACCCGATTTAAAACCCGAAAATGCCGACGATGCCAATAAGCTTAAAGAGGACGTTGAAAGCTCCCAAAAGAAGAGCGCGGTATCGACAAAGAAAAAGCCTCCCTCTCTGATAAAATCATTGTGGGAAGACCACGGCTACGACGGGCTTGTCAAAATGCTGAAAGATACTCTGCACGCGCTCAATACTTTCCTTGGTAAAATCCTGTTTTCAATCGTGGTTGAGGATATGCAGTTTGTCATGCGCGTCAGTAAGGGCGACGCCGCAGCCACGGCGATTGAGTACGGTAAGGTCTGTGCGGAGCTGTATCCGCTTTTCGGCGATATTGTTTCAAAAATGAAGGTTCGCACATATGACATCAATATTTATCCCGATTATATCGCAAATAAAAACCAAACCTATTTGCACGCAAAGCTGACCGTTTCTCCGCGCAAGGTACTGAACTGTACCTTGGGGCTTTTATTCAGGCTCCTGTTCAAAGTTGTTTTGAAAGTGCTGATTAAGCTTCTTAAAAAGCCGAAAAGCAATCAAAAAAATACACATATTCCCATTACAAGTAAAGGTGGTGCTTCCCAATGAAAGAAGAGAAAGCGGCGAACATCCTGTCCACGACGATTGAAAAGGTGCGGGATCTTGTGAACGTCAGCACGATTATCGGCGACCCGATTAATCTGCCCGACGGTACGATCATCATCCCGGTGTCTAAGGTAACCTATGGATTTGCCTCAGGCGGCTCGGATTTCCCGTCGAAGAACAACGTCGAGCTATTTGGCGGCGGCGGCGGTGCGGGCGTGACAATCAATCCTGTCGCGTTTCTGATTGTCAAAGACGGCGACGTCAGTGTGCGTCAGATTTCCGGCATCAATAATCCGGCTGAGCGCGTCATCAACCTCGTACCCGAGATGTTTGATAAGGTGACGGGTTTTGTCGGCAAGGTTAAAAAGGAAGAAACGGCTCCTGCGGCTGAGTAATACTTTTTCGGTTTTTACCTGCATATCTTGTACGAGGCAGGTGAAACACATGAAAAAAATATTCGCGTTCCTTCTGACCCTCGTCTTGTTATTCCTTTTTTGCGTACCGGTCTGCGGTGCGGGCAGTACGTCCGTTCCCGATATTTCCGCCAAATCGGCCGCGCTGATGACCGTTGACGGCAATCGGCTCATCTACGGTAAAAATGAGCGTGAAAAGCGCGGGACGGCGAGCACAACAAAAATATTAACCGCACTTTTGGCGTTGGAGTACGGCAGTCCGAAAATGGAAATCGTGACGACCGAACAGATGGTGAACGTCGAAGGCACTTCGATGGGACTCCTCGCCGGGGATACCGTGACCATTGAGGCGCTTGTCTGCGGTATGCTGCTGCAGAGCGGAAACGACGCCGCGTATACCGCGGCAATCACCATATCCGGCAGTGTCGAGGCTTTTGCCGGCAAAATGAATCAAAAGGCGAAAGAGCTCGGCATGAACGACACACATTTTGTTGATCCCGCGGGGCTCTGGGACGAGGAACACTACTCGACGGCATATGACATGGCGCTGCTTGGTGCCTACGCCATTCAAAACCCGGCGTTCGCGGCGGTATGCTCGGCAAAGAAGGTCAGCCTTGAGTACGGGAATCCGCCGTATACGCGCACGCTCTATAACCATAACCGCCTGCTGTCTGCCTATGAGGGCGCGTTCGGTATCAAGACGGGTTTTACCAAGAAGTGCGGACGCTGTCTGGTTTCTGCCGCCGAACGCGACGGCATCACGCTTATCTGTGTGACCCTTAACGATCCCAACGACTGGCGCGATCATAAGAAGCTGCTCGACTACGGTTTTACGGTCTGTAAAAAGACAGCATTGGACGGGGATTTTTCAAAAGTCTCCGTTCCTGTAGCAGGTGGTATTGTGCCGACGGTCAGCGCCATTCCCTTTGAGGAGCCTTACTACGCCGCTTTGAGCGGCACGTCCGAGGAAATTCGGCGGGTGGTGTATCTTCCGCAATTTCTGTTTGCGCCGGTAAAAATGGGCGATGTTATCGGCAGGGCGGATTATTATCTTAAGGACACACTTGTCAAATCGGTTGATTTAACGGCGGGCTTTGATGTTGAATCAACCATGCCGGCGGACTATGAAGAGCCTATGGGGTTCTTTGGGCGGATTAAAGACTATATAAAGGACAAATTTGATGGAGGATAAAATCAGGCTTCAGAAATTCCTTTCCGAGTGCGGAGCTGCCTCGCGCCGTAAGGCTGAGGAACTGATCGCGAACGGTGAGGTGTCTGTCAATGGTTATTCGGCATCGATCGGCGACAAGGTTGACCCTAAGCGGGATGATGTTCGTTTACACGGCAAACGCCTTTCTCGTCCCGATAGTAAGGTGTATCTGATGCTCAATAAACCGCGCGGCTATATCACGACCATGAAGGACGAGCAGGGCAGAAAATGCGTCGCCGAGCTTATTAAGAACGCTCCGGCGGCGGTTTTTCCCGTCGGCAGACTGGACAAGGATTCCGAGGGACTGCTTCTGTTTACAAACGACGGGGAATTTGCCAATGCCGTGGCACATCCGCGCCGCGGCGTCAAAAAAACATACCGTGTGACGGTGCGCCCCACGCTTTCGGACGAGCAGTTAGAGCGGCTCACCGAGGGAGCAGAAATCGACGGTGCGCTCTGCGCTCCCGTCAGTGTGCGTGTCGTCACCCGGGAAGAGAACAGAGCAGTGGCGGAAATTGTCGTCCGCGAAGGTAAAAACCGCGAGGTGCGCCGACTGTGCGAGGCGGCTGGACTCGAGGTGGCGCGTCTGAAAAGAATCGCCGTGGGCAACCTAAAGCTTGGTATGCTGCATACGGGCGACTGGCGCGCGCTGACCCCGGAAGAGGTACATCGGCTTTTAGGAACGTCTGAAAATTGACATAATTCTTGTTTTGTGGTATACTATACAGCGATTAGGAGTACAACATTATGATCAGAAGCATGACCGGTTTCGGAAGCTATAAAGACACGATTGACGGCATTGCTGTAAGCGCGGAGATACGAAGCGTCAATCACCGTTTTTTTGAATTTTCTTTAAGGATTCCCCGCGGCTATGCCGTTTTTGAGGATAAGATTAAGCGCCTTGTCAACGCCCGGGTAGAGCGCGGCAAGGTCGATTGCTCGTTACAGCTTGAAATCCCCGACGGTGATGACTGTGAGGTTAACGCCAACGGCGGCTTCGCAAAAAAATATTTTACAGCCGCAAACACCGTTGCCGCCGAGCTCGGTATCGCACCGATTTCCGCTGTACGCGAGCTTCTCGGCTGCGCCGACATCATCACCATCACAAAGTCAACCATCGATGAGGAGCGTATCTGGAGTATTATTGAAACCGTCATAAACGGTGCCGTCACGGCTTTTCTCGCCATGCGCGAGCAGGAGGGGGCGCGACTTCGGTCCGATATCCTTTCCCGCGCACAGGTGATCGCGGACAATGTTGCCTACATCGAGGAACGCTCGCCGCAGACGGTGGCGGAGTACAGTGAAAAGCTGCTGTCAAAGATGCGCGACGCCATCGGCTCTGCGCCCGTTGACGAGCAGAGGCTTTTGACCGAAGCCGCCATATTCGCCGATAAGGTCGCCGTTGCCGAGGAAACCGTGAGGCTAAGAAGCCATCTCGAACAGCTTTCGGGTATGCTTGCCTCGAATGAACCGACAGGCAGAAAGTTAGACTTTTTGGTACAGGAAATTAACCGGGAGATCAACACCATCGGGTCCAAGGCGCAGGACGTTTCCATTGCGCGGCGCGTTATCGACGTGAAGGCGGAAATTGAAAAAATCCGTGAACAAATCCAGAACATTGAATAGAGGGCTGTTATGAAATTTGTCAGCATCGGATTTGGAAATCTTGTTAATTCCGATAGAATTATTACTATAGTCAACCCCGAATCGGCACCGGTTAAACGCATTGTTCAGGACGCACGCGAGCGTGGGATGCTTATCGACGCGACTCAGGGACGCCGAACAAGGGCTGTCATCGTTACCGACAGTGACCATGTAATCCTGACCTTTTTACAGCCTGAAACCATCGGAGAACGTTACGAGGGCATACAGAGCGAACCGGGAGGTCGTCCATGAACGAATTTTTTAACAATGACTGCGGTCTTTTAGTCGTTCTGTCGGGTCCCTCTGGGGTGGGGAAGGACACGGTTTTGGAGCGGTTGCGTGAAAAAATGCCGGAAATGTGCCTCTCTGTTTCGATGACGACACGTTTCATGCGCGACGGGGAAATTGACGGTAAGCATTATATTTTTACGGATTTTCAGGATTTTGAGACGAAAATCAAAGAGGGGTACTTTCTTGAATACGCCCAGTATGGTACCAATTACTATGGTACGCCGCGGGCGACGATAGAACGGTGGCTCTCTGAAGGAAAGGTTGTTTTTCTTAAAATTGAGGTACAGGGTGCCGAAAAAATTCGTACCGAGTTCGTTGAAAGCATTTCCGTTTTTCTCACTACGCCGACCTTCGGCGATTTAATAGCGCGGCTTAAAGGGCGCTGCTCCGAGAACGACGAGGACATCAACCGCCGGGTTGCCATCGCCAGAAGCGAGATGCTGCGCGCCAATGAGTATGACTATATCGTGATCAATGACGTCGTCGATCGTGCCGTGGAGGATATTTGCGCCATCGTAAGAGCGGAGCGTCTTCGGTATAAAAATATGAAAAAATACGTAAATGAGGTAATAGACCATGCTTAATCCCGATCTCAGAACTATTTTGAAGAATCATCTGAGCAGATACTCGCTGGTGACCGCAACGGCCAAAAGAGCCCGCGAGATCGCGATCGAAAACGAGGAAAACAAGAAGCTTTCTCTCGACAAGGTGGTTTCCGTTGAAAAACCGGTCACCATAGCGCTCAACGAAATCCTCGAAGGGAAGTACACCATTGTGGAACCCGAGGAAATCCGGGATATTTGACGTCGTGATTGCTGAAAAAATCGTTAGCGTCGCCGTATTCGGAACGACGTATCATTTTGATACGGAGTATACTTATAGCCTGCCACAAGCGTTTGTCGGATGTGTATCCCCGGGCAGTAGGGTCGAAGTACCGTTTGGGCGCAATAACAAAAGGACGGCGGCACTCGTACTGTCCGTTTCGGACATGGATGAAACCGGTGACACGGCAGAGCTCAAATCCGTAGCGGCTGTGCTTTCGGAATCGTCGTTGTTTACCGATGAACTGCTGTTGTTGGTAAAATATCTGAAAGAAACGACCTTCTGTACATATCACGAAGCTGCCAAATGCGTCCTTCCGGCCGGTATCGGGCTTAAAATGGTCTCGTCGTTCAGCGCGCTGCCTCCCGACGGAAAGGACTTTTTGTCACTTTCGCCCGCGGCTTTGGAGGTTTACCGCTATCTTCAACCGCAAAAAAGAGCCGTGACACGCGAAAGGCTGCTAAAAGTGCTGAAGTTGGATATTTCCTCAGACGCGCCCGAGGAGCTGGTTCGAAAAGGCTTTGCCGTTAAAAGCACAAATGCAGTGCGTAAGGTCGGTGACAGCAGTGTCCGTTGCGCAGAACTTACCGGTGACGCGCAAACTTTCGAGGATATGCCTAAAGGGCTATCGCAAAAGCAAACGGGCGTTATGCGTTTGCTTTTTGATTTAAACGGCGCTCCCTTAAGGGAGCTATGCGCCTATTCGGGCGTAACGCCGGCGGTAGTCGCCGCACTTGAAAAAAAAGGACTGCTTCGTACTTTCGACCGTGTCGTGCCGCGTCGTCCAAAAGCGCCGCCGCAGCCCATTACTCCGGTCTCGGAAGAAGCACTTTCGGATGAACTTCTCAGCGGAGAGCAAACCGCCGCTTACGAAACCCTGTCGGCGCTGCGCCGGACAGGTACCGCCAAAGCGGCACTGTTGTACGGGGTCACCGGCAGCGGCAAAACACAGGTCTATCTTCATTTGATCGACGATGCGCTCAAAGACGGAAAAAGCGTGATTGTCATGGTGCCTGAAATCGCTTTGACACCGCAGTCGCTTGCCATCTTCTACGCGCGCTACGGCGAAAAGGTAGCCGTTTTTCACAGCGGTTTATCGGCGGGTGAACGTATCGACGAATGGAAGCGTGCCAGAAACGGCGAGGCAAAAATCGCCTTGGGTACGCGTTCGGCGGTATTCGCTCCGTTTGACGACCTCGGCTTAATTGTCATGGACGAGGAGCAGGAACACACCTATAAGTCGGAAATGTCCCCGAAATACCACGCGCGCGACGTCGCCAAATTCCGCTGCGCGCACAACGACGCCCTTCTGCTGCTCTGCTCGGCGACGCCGAGCGTTGAATCCTACAAGAACGCGCTGGACGGCAGATATACGCTTGTTACATTAAAAAATCGTTACGGCAATTCGGTGCTTCCTTTAGTCACGACGGTTGACAGCGCACATCTGCAGGGCGGCGCTTTGAGCGTTGAGCTGTACGATAAGCTTGAGGCTTGTCTGAACGATAAAAAACAGGCGATTTTGCTTATCAATCGGCGCGGTTTCAATACCTTTGCCAGCTGCTCATTGTGCAAAAAGGTTGCGCTTTGTCCGAACTGCAGTATTTCATTGACGTATCATCGTGTCAGCGATCGGCTTATGTGCCACTATTGCGGCTATACAAAGCCTTATACGACGAAATGTGTCTACTGCGGCGGCGACGGTGTGCGTTATTACGGTTCCGGTACGCAGAGAATCGAGGAAGAGCTTCTGCGCGTGTTCCCCGAGGCGCGTCTTCTGCGTATGGATGCCGATACGACCGGTTCGCGATATGTTTATGAGGAAAAGCTGACGAAATTTTCCGCCGGGGAATACGATATTCTTGTCGGCACGCAGATGGTCGCTAAAGGTTTGGATTTTCCCGGCGTCACTCTTGTCGGCGTCATTTCGGTTGACCGTGAGCTCTGTAATGACGATTTTCGGGCTGCCGAACGCACCTTTGACCTGTTGACGCAAGTCGTCGGGCGCTCCGGGCGGCGTGAAACACAGGGCGAGGCGGTCATTCAGTCGGTGTTGCCGGATAATGAAATCATCGCTCTGGCGGCGGCGCAGGATTACGAGGCGTTTTTTATTACAGAAAATGCTTTGCGTAAGACGATGCTCTATCCGCCGTATTGTGATATCTGCACCGCGATGTTTATTTCCGAAAGCGAGGACGAGGCACAGAAAGGCGCAATAAGCTTTCAAAAGTTGTTTATCAGCGCCGCAACCGGTGATTATTCGGGACTTCCGCTCAAACTGCTCGGTCCCATTATGCCGCGTATTTCGAAAATCAACAATAAATACCGGTTTAAGTTCACGATTAAGTGTAAGAATAGTAAGAGATTTCGTCAAATGATGTCGTCCTTGATTGTAGAATATATGAAAAACCCAAAAAATAAAGCCAATATCACCGTCGATATGAATGCTTTAGATTAAGGAGAAATATATGGCCACCAGAAATATCCGTCTTGAGGACGATCCGATTTTAAGAAAGAAAAGCCGGCCGGTTACCGAATTTAACGAGCGTCTGTATACACTGCTTGACGACATGGCTGACACCTTGAACAGCGTACACGGCATCGGTCTTGCCGCCGTACAGGTCGGGGTTCTCAAAAGAGTTTTTATCTGTAACTTCGGTGAAGGAATCATTGAGTTGATCAATCCTAAAATCACTGATAGCGAGGGGACACAGGAGGAAGAGGAGGCTTGTCTTTCGCTTCCGGGTAAGAGCGGCGTGACCGTGCGCCCGGCTATTGTGCATATCAAAGCACAGAACCGCGACGGCAATTGGTGCCTCTATAAGGGCGAGGAACTCAAGGCGCGCTGCTTCTGCCATGAAAACGATCATCTTGACGGTATTTTGTATAAAGATAAGCTTAAAGAAGGGGAGACGCTCCACGCTTTTACAAGCGACGAAGCGTAAGGCGTATCCGGACTGTTTACTTTATTGAAACCCGGAAAGGACAAAAATTTTTATGCGGATACTGTTTATGGGTACTCCCGCGTTCGCGGTTCCCTGTCTTCTGGCTCTGATTGACGGCGAAGATGAGGTGGCGGCGGTATTTACCCAGCCCGACAAGCCGGTCGGACGCAAGGGCATTCTTACGGCACCTCCGGTCAAGGAGCTTGCCTTGCAGCATGGTGTTTTTGTCTGTCAACCGGCAAAGCTCAAGGACAGTACGGTGTGGGACACGATTCGTTCCTTAAAGCCCGACCTCATCGTCGTTACGGCATACGGAAAGATTTTGCCTAAAGAAATACTGTCAATACCGCAGTACGGCGCAATCTGTATTCACGCCTCGCTCTTACCGAAACTCCGGGGTGCGGCGCCGATTCAGTGGAGTATCATCAATGGCGACGCGACAACAGGTATTACCGCCATGCAAATAAACGAGGGAGTGGATACCGGCGATATTCTGTTATCAAAAACTCTCAAAATCCATGACGACGAAACAGCCGGAGAGCTGGCAAAAAGAATGTCGTATCTTGGCGCAGAGGTGTTGAAAGAAACGCTAATGCAGCTTAAGAGCAATCGTTTAAGCCGCATCAAGCAAGATGATAATGCGTCAAGCTATGCGCCGATGCTTAGTAAGGAACTGTCGCCGATTGACTGGACAGAAAGCGCCCGTTCCATACACAACCGGGTTAGAGGGTTAAATCCCTGGCCGTCCGCGACGATGATACTTAACGGGGGAACGGTCAAGGTACACAAAACGGCTGTCGGGGATATGGTTTCGGGCAACCCCGGCGATGTTATCGCCGAAAAAGCATCTATAATTGTCGTGTGCGGCGACGGCTGCGGACTGAAGCTCCTTGAGCTGCAGCCCGAAAATAAAAAATCCATGACCGCGGCGGAGTATTTACGCGGTCACGCTCTGTAAGAAAAACAGGAGGTTATTTCAATGCTGTTATACATGGGAACAGGTTTCGGTTATGGGTACGGATATTACAGCGGCTATGAGCTGCTGCTGTTTATCGTGCCGTTTGTGGCAGCACTGATTGTTCAAATTAAAATGAAAGCCACATACCGTAAGTACGCTTCCATAGAAAACGCACGGCATCTCACCGGCGCGATGGCTGCCGAGGCGCTTCTGCAGAACAACAATGTTCAAAATGTGACCGTGCAGGTCGGAGGGGGACGTCTTTCAGACCACTTTGACCCCCGCTCAAACGTCATATCCCTGTCTCCCGAGGTGTACGAAGGGACGTCTATCGCCGCGGTCAGCATCGCCTGCCACGAAGCCGGTCATGCTCTGCAGCACGCGCAGGGCTATAAGCCGATAAAGATTAGAAACGCGATTCTGCCCGTTTGTAACATCGGTTCGACCTTAAGCTTTCCGCTGATTATTCTCGGGTTCATCATGAGTTTTGAATCGCTCGTTCTTATCGGCATAATGCTTTTCGCGTTTATCGTCGTTTTCCAGTTTGCCACGCTTCCGGTCGAATTCAACGCCAGCCGCCGCGCCATCGAATCAATTGAACAGTATAATCTTCTTGACGGGCAGGAGAACCGGGGAGCGAAAAAAATGCTCACCGCCGCCGCGCTGACATACGTCGCCGCTCTCGCCGTCAGCGTTGCGCAGCTGCTGCGCCTTATCATCCGGTTCACCGGTAACCGCCGATGAAACCCTCGGCGCGTCACAGTGCCGCCGATGTGCTGCTGAAAATTGAGCGTGACGGCGCTTATTCGAATATCGCGCTTGATGCCGTACTGAAGAACACGGATTTTTCCGAACAGGACAACGCTTTTTTCAGTGCGCTCGTCTTAGGGGTACTTGAGCGGAAAATCACGCTTGATTACAATATTTCGCTCTATTTAACAAAGAATATTAAGAAGCTGAAGCCCGAGGTGCTGACAATCCTCCGCCTCGGAGCGTTTCAGCTTCTTTTTATGGAACGCGTTCCCGATAGCGCCGCCGTCAACGAAAGCGTATCCCTTGCGGATTCTTACGGAGCTTCTTATGCCCGCGGCCTCATCAATGCGGTGCTGCGCCGCGTTTCTGAAAACGGGCTTGTGTACCCAAAAGAAAACGAGCCGACGTTTCACAGTGTCCGTTTTTCCGTTCCCGACCCGCTACATACGCTGCTGTGTGACAGTATCGGCGCACCGAATACGGCGCAATTTCTCGAAAGCACCATCGGTAGTTCTGTAACGGTTGTACGCGTCAATACCACTAAGACCGATACTGAGACACTATGCGCCGCTTTAGAGAAAGAGAACATAAACGCAGAACCTCATTCGCTCATTGAAAACGCCGTCATTATCCGCGGAGCGGGGAATATTACGGCGCTCGGCTCTTTTCAGGAAGGTCTTTTTCATGTTCAGGACGCTTCTTCTCAGCTCTGTGTTAAGGCGCTGTCGCCTCATCCCGGGGATACGGTTTTCGATCTTTGCGCCTCACCGGGCGGAAAAAGCTTTACAGCAGACCAATACCTTCAGGGAAAGGGACGGCTTTTTTCCTTTGATTTGACGGAAAATCGTTTAAGCCTTATTAAGAACGGCGCGCAGCGTCTCGGGTTAAACGATATAGAATGCCGATTAAACGACGCGTCTGTTTTCGATCCGAAACTGCCGCTTTCTGACGCCGTTCTTTGTGACGTTCCTTGCTCGGGACTTGGCATCATCGGTAAAAAACCGGAGATTCGGTATAAGCCTGTCGCTGATTTTGACGATTTACCGGAGCTTCAATACACAATTTTGTCGGTTTCCTCTCGGTATTTAAGAGCGGGCGGTACGCTCGTCTACTCCACCTGTACGCTGAACCGACAGGAAAACGCGGACGTCGTTTCGCGGTTTCTTTCGGAAAATCCTTCGTTTCACTCCGAAAAGGTTTTTCCGGAATTCAAACGCAACATTGACGACGGAGACTTCTTAACGCTAATCCCTCCCGTGAACGCCTGCGACGGGTTTTTCATAGCAAAGCTTAAAAAGGAATATATATGAGTAAGATTGACATTTTGTCATTGACAAAAGAAGAATTGGAAAAGGCGCTTGCGGATAAGGGGCAGCCGCGATATCGCGTGTCCCAAATATACGATTGGCTGCATATTAAATGTGTTGATTCTTTCGACAAAATGACCAATATTTCGCGTTCGCTATGGTTACAATTTGATGACAATTTTGTCATTATTCCATGTTCTATTGAAAAACGGTTGAATTCCTTGTATGATGATACGGTAAAATACCTGTATTCTCTGCATGACGGCGAAACGGTCGAAAGCGTCGTTATGCGGTACAAATACGGCGGCACCATCTGCATTTCGACGCAGGTTGGCTGTAAAATGGGCTGTTCCTTTTGCGCCTCCGGCATCGGAGGGTTCAGGCGTAACCTTCTGCCGTCGGAAATGTTGGGGCAAATATATACCGCTCAACGGGATCTGGGAATAAAGGTATCGCACGTCGTTCTCATGGGCATGGGTGAACCGCTTGACAACTTTGAGAATGTTCTTAAGTTTCTACGGTTAATTTCTGACGGGAACGGTCAAAATATCGGCATGAGAAAGATTTCGCTGTCCACTTGCGGCATTGTGCCGAAAATATACGAGCTGATGAAGCAAAATCTACCCTTAACTCTTTCGGTTTCCCTGCACGCCCCGAATGACACCATCCGTTCGGCGATTATGCCCGTAAACAAACGATGGGGCATCGATGAACTGCTGACCGCCTGCCGCGCTTATGAAAAAACGACCTCGCGACGCGTATCGTTTGAGTATACGATGATTGACGGCGTCAATGACAGTGACGCGTGTGCCGAGGAACTGTCAAAAAAACTGCGAGGCTCTCTCTGTCATGTCAACCTGATTCCGCTCAATGAAGTGATCGAAAAGGGTAATCGCCGCAGCGCGGACAGCAGGACAGATGCGTTTTGTCGGATTATGCTTAAAAATGGCATTAACACGACCATCAGACGGTCGCTCGGCATGGACATTCAGGCATCGTGCGGCCAGCTAAGAAGAAGTGCGGTAAACCGCAATGAAAGCGAAGCATAGTATGAAATTGACTGCTAAAACAGACAGAGGATTGGTGCGCGCCACCAATCAGGACGCTTACGTCACCGGCGAGCTTGCCGGAGGCGTGGCGGTCGCCATTGTCTGTGACGGTATGGGCGGTGCCAAGGGTGGTAATATTGCCAGTTCAATTTCGGTAAGGCTTATTTATGACCAGATTGCCTCCCAGTACCGTGAGGATATGCAGTCAAAATCCGTGCAAAATATGTTGGAATCCGTCATCAACGCCGCCAACGCCGATATTTTCGCTCTGTCACGTTCCAATCCCGATTTAAACGGAATGGGGACGACGGTTGTCGTTGCGCTTATTGCAGACGGTATCGCCTATATCGCCCATGCCGGCGACAGCCGCGCGTACAGTATTCACAACGGCGTGCTTTCCAGGCTGACGCGTGACCATTCCGTCGTTCAGCAGATGGTTGAGCTCGGTCAGCTGACCACCGAAGAGGCGCGTAACCACCCGCAATGCAACATCATTACGAAGGCCATCGGCGTGGACGAATATATTGACCCCGAATTTTCAGAATATGCATTTCATGAAGGCGATTGTATTTTAATTTGCACCGACGGGCTGACAAACGCCGTCAGTGACGAGGCAATAGCGGATATCGCCAAAAACACCGGATATGTAGAACTTGCCGCGCGGTTGGTTGATGCCGCAAAGAAAAACGGCGGCAGGGACAATATTACGGTCGTTACCATTTCGTAAAGGGTGACTTCTATGGATAACTATGTCGGAAAAAGGCTCGACGGACGGTATGAAATCCGCGAGATTATCGGTGTCGGCGGTATGTCCGTGGTTTATAAAGCCTATGACAATATTGACGACCGCATTGTTGCCGTTAAAATATTAAAGGAAGAGTTTCTGGCAAACGAGGAATTCCGCCGCCGCTTTAAAAACGAATCCAAGGCCATTGCCGTGCTGTCGCACTCGAATATCGTCAAGGTTTATGACGTGAGCTTCGGAGACAGACTCCAGTATATCGTTATGGAGTATGTCGAGGGCATTACACTCAAGGAGTATATCGAGCAGCAGAAGGTCATCGCGTGGAAAGAAGCGCTGCATTTTGTCATTCAGATACTCAGAGCGCTTCAGCACGCGCATGACAAGGGCATTGTCCACCGTGATATCAAACCCCAAAATATAATGCTTCTCCAGAACGGCACTATCAAAGTGACGGATTTCGGCATTGCCCGTTTCAGCCGCGGCGAAACGCGCAGCATGACCGAAAGCGCCATCGGCTCGGTGCACTATATCAGCCCGGAGCAGGCGCGGGGAGAGCTTACCGATGACAAGGCCGATATTTATTCGGTCGGCGTGGTGCTTTACGAAATGCTGACGGGTGCGCTGCCCTTTGAAGGTGACTCGGCGGTGTCTGTGGCGCTGATGCAGGTGCAGGACGAGGCGAAGACCCCTCATGAGATCAATCCGGACATTCCTTTGGGGCTTGAGCAGATCACGATGAAGGCTATGCAGAAAAGCACGCGTGACCGCTATCAATCCGCCGCGGAAATGCTGTTGGACCTTGAAGAATTTAAAAGAAATCCGCTGATTAAGTTTGACTATACATACTTTGTCGACGAGGAACCGACAAAGTATGTTGACAGCACACATATCCCGAAGGTAAAGCCTTTTGATGAGGAAACGCTCGTGTCGGAGACTGCCGAGACAAATTCAGACACCAAGAGCCGCGTAATTCCGATTTTGGCAGGTATCGTGTTCAGCCTCATTTTGTTCGCCGTAATTCTGGTAGTCATTCAGCTTGCCAAAAACGGCAGTATATTTGGCGGAAAGAAGATTGAAATCGCGAATTTCGTCGGTATGAATTATACACAGGAAATTCAGGACAATGCCGATTACACCGATGTTTACAACTTTCAGGTCGATTATCTTTCTAATTCTGCATACGAACCGGGAACGGTTTTCGCGCAGGACCCGGAAGCGGGACAGACCATCACCAAGGGCGGCACCGTCAAGCTATCCGTTGTTATGGAGAGTAATTCTCTGGTCATTCCCGATGTCAGCGGCATTTCGTATGCCGAGGCCGAACATCGGCTCAGGCAGCAAGGATTCCAGGCGACACAGGCGGAGGTTGAAGATTCCTCCGTTGCCATCGGCAATGTTGTGGGAACGTCTCCTGAAAAAGGACAAACGGCGCCTGCCGGCTCTATAGTCACCGTATATGTTTCTGCCGAAATTAAAAATAATACCGTCACCGTCCCGAAGCTGATAGACAGCAATATCGAGGTTGCCAAAGAGATTATCGGCAATCTCGGGCTGGCAATCGGCAATATTACAGAGAAAGACAGCACGACGACCGCCGGTACCGTCATTTCCCAGAGTCCCGCGGAGAACACCTCGGTTGAAAAGGGAACGAAAGTGGACCTTGTTATCAGCACCGGAAAGGTCGCTTCAAGCTCCGTAGACCTTTCTGTCCAACTGCCCGATGTCGGAAAAGTTACCTTGGAGGTCTGTGTCAACGACATCTTTGTCGGAGACGCTGTCACCATTAACGCCGAGGGACAAGTACGCACCGTCACCGTTTCGGGTTCCGGCGCGAACAACGTCGTCGCTGTCTTTGTCGGCGGTCAGAAGATTTATCAGGCATATGTTGATTTTACGACCTCTCCTGCTACGGTATCAAACGAAATGAACTATGACTACACGATGACAATCTCGACGACCGGTCAGGCCATTCAGTATGAGTATGTCGTCGGGAAAAACGGCAACACCGCTAAGGAAGAGCTTAACGATGCCGGCTTTTCAAACGTGGTTTTTCAGTTTGACCCCACCAAAAGCGGAACAAAAGGCACCGTATATAAACAATCACCGGACTATTCCGTACTGACAAAGCTTTCACCCGATACGGCGATTACGCTGTATATCATCGGTTCAGAGACGGATTTAAAAACCGGCGACGATGAAGGATAAGCGGCTTAACAATCATGATGCAGACACTTGAAGGCATTATTTTAAAAGGTATCGGCGGTTTCTACTATGTGAAAACCGCCGATGCCGTTTTCTGCTGCAAAGCGCGCGGTCTTTTCAGAAAACAAAAAATAACACCGCTGCCCGGTGATAGCGTATTGCTTTTGCAGGGCGAAAACGAGGAAACCACCGTAGAGGAAATTCTGCCGCGCAAAAATTTTATTATCCGCCCTCCCGTAGCAAACGTCGGAAGGCTTCTGATCGTGTCCTCCGCCGCCGAACCGGCACCGGTACTGCCGCTTATCGATAGGTTGACCGTGATTGCCGTCAATAAAAAGATTGAGCCTGTTGTCATTTTTACGAAGTCGGATTTGGCGGATACATCCTCCTATATCGATATATACCGCAAATCAAAAATTCCCGCAATTTCTGTTTCCTGTGTAACAAAAGAGGGGATTGCAGAGATGAAGGAACTGCTTAGCGATAACCTCAATGTCTTTACGGGCAATTCGGGCGTAGGAAAATCGTCGCTTCTCAATGAGCTCGGAATGGGTGTTTTACTGAAAACGGGCGAGATCAGTCAGAAGCTCGGCAGAGGTCGGCATACGACGCGCGAGGTGGAGCTGTTTCCTTTTCAGAACGGTTATATCGCCGACACTCCCGGCTTTTCGGCATTGGAAACCGAAGGCGCCGAAACCATATTAAAAGAAGAACTGCCGTTTTGCTTTCCCGAATTTCTTCCTTTTCTCGGCAAATGCCGTTTCTCAACGTGTACGCATACCGTTGACAAAGGCTGTAAAATTGTTGAGGCGGTAGAAAACGGGTTGATTGATAAAAGCCGTCACGAGAGTTACAAGCTCATGTACCGTGAAGTCAAGGACATCGCCGCATGGAACCTGTAACCAACTTCCGGTTTTCGCGTATACTGTAGTGCGGAAAAAACCAGTTTACGAAAGGGTGAACGATATGAAAGTCGTCGTTTGGAGGACGCCGAAGGTATTGAGAGGGATATTAAAATTGATTTTCGGCATCAAGGACTGAAAAATGAACATAAACACAGGGGGCTGGCGTTACGCGTCGGCCCCCTGCCATTATTCAAACGTAATGGAATTAATGCTTTTGTAAACGCTTTCAATTTCTTTGCTATTAAAGCAAAAATAAGTGATACAGTATTGCTTATTTTCGTCCGCAACGTTATAAAAGGTGAATTCCAGCATCGTGTGTTCTTTTTTCTCGCTTCCGTAACCGAATTTCAGCAGATAGCCCATCAAATTACCTCCATGCGTTCCCCCCCCCAAAGCCTCACCGTCTATCTATATATAGAAAGACGGCACGTTTCGTTACAACTTTTTCATAAGTATATCGCTTGTTGCGGTAAGATACAAGAGATTCTCATGAGTTTCAAGAGGTTATCATAAACAGGACAGGGTATGAATACATTGTACAGAAAAGCTACGAGAGGAGCAAAAATATGGAAATACTCACACAAAAAGAAAACCTCGGCTTAAGCGCGGTGCTCTTTGACAAAGTCATCGAGCAAGGGGTGACGGTCGAACTGAATCTTCCTGACTATATGCCGGACATCGTACGGGTCATCAGAGCGTCTGTTACGCCGCGTGTCAGCGCCGTCAGCGTTATCGGCGACAGGATTACGGTAGACGGCAGTTTGGAGGCACAGCTGTTATACTCTTGTGAGGCGGGCGAGCTCTACACGTACTCTCAATCGCAGGACTTTTCAAGATACGCAGAGTGCCGGAGCGTCAACGCGACCGATATCGTGTCCGCCAAGACAATCTGCGATTACGCGAACTGCCGGGCTTTATCGCCCAAGCGTGCGGAGATTAAGGGCAATATCTCTATTCCCATTAAGGTCGTCCGCAAAGAGAACCGTGAGCTGCTCAGCGGCGCTACGGGCGGCGGTATTCAGCTGAAGGTCGAACCGATTTCTGCGGTATCCGTCACGGCAATCGGCGAAAAGACATTCTCTATGAGCGATGTTTTTGAGCTGCCCGACAGCAAGGAGGATATCCGAAACATCCTCTACGCTTCGGCGTTTGCCGTTCCCGGTGAAATCAAACAGATCAACAACAAACTGATGGTCAGGGGAGAGCTCTCCGTTGACGTCGCGTACATACCGGAGAGCCGGAGCGCATCGGTGGAACACATTACGCACAGTCTGCCTCTCAGCCAGATAATCGAGCTTGAGGGCGTCAGGGACGGCTGCGTCTGCGACGTCGCCTTAAGCGTGCCCTCGGTGGAGGTCATCGTTAAGCCAAAGGCGGACAATACGCTCAGGATCCTCGATGTGAGTGCAGTAGTTGCTGCATCGCTTACCGCCGCCGAACAGGTTGAAACATCGGTGGTTCTCGATGCGTATTCCATATCGCAAAATCTTGATATAAAAACGGAAACACGTCCGGTCACCGTCACCGTTGAGAAGGTCAACGAGCCGTTTGTCATCAAACAGAGCGTGGACATCTCCCAAAACGATGTCGGGAGTATTCTCGACGTGAGAATCGAACCGCAGGGACTTACGGCTTCGGCAAACGAGAGCGAGCTGAATGCCGCTGGGACCATAAAGGTCTCCATGTTGTACACGGATGCGGCAATGCAGATCGGGTATATGGAAAAGCTTCTTGACTACTCGTGCAGCGCTGTGAACAAGACCGGCAAACCTGCGCGCTTTGACCCGAAGGTGGTTTTAACCGGCAGCGGATTTATGATGAGTTCGCCCGACAGGGTGGATATCAAGGCGGAGGCTGTTCTCGGCGGCAGTGTCTGGGCGGAGAACCCCATGACATCCATTTCCGAGATAACGAGTCTCGGCGAGCGTGAAAAAGCAAATACCGGACGCGCCGTGACCATTTATTTCGCCCAGGAGAACGAGAACCTTTGGGGTATCGCGCGGCGTTACAATACCACCGTCGAAGCAATCGCCGGTGAAAACGGAATTCCCGATGAACCTATCGCCGAAAAAACGATGCTGATCATTCCGAGTATATAAGGGAGGAACCGCAATGAACGACAATATTTACAGCGAAATCGCAAGACGTTCGCACGGCGATATCTACATCGGCGTCGTCGGACCCGTCCGCACCGGAAAATCAACCTTTATAAAAAATTTCTGTGATACGCTCGTCATCCCGCATATTGCCGACGAGTTCAGCCGCAGCCGCGCGCTTGATGAAATGCCGCAAGCCTCGGCGGGACGGACGATTATGACCACCGAGCCGAAGTTTATACCGGAGGAAGCGGTCAACATCACTCTTCCCGGAAACGCGAACATGAATGTGCGCTTGATTGACTGCGTCGGCTATATTGTCCCGAGTGCTTTAGGGTATATCGAGAATGAACAGCCGCGTATGGTGATGACTCCGTGGTATGACCATGAGATTCCGTTCAATATGGCAGCCGAAATAGGGACGAAAAAGGTCATCAATGAGCATTCGACCATCGGTCTGGTTGTGACGACAGACGGCAGTATCAGCGAGATCCCGCGTGAGGAGTACGCCGAGGCCGAGGAACGTGTCGTCGCCGAGCTGAAAGCGCTCTCAAAACCCTTTGTGGTGCTGCTCAACTGTGTAAATCCCGACAGCGCCGCCGCTTTGGAGCTGACAGGACAGCTTGCCGAGCGTTACAGCGTCCCGGTCATTCCGGTAAATTGCCTTAAGATTACCGAGGACGAAATCAAAAAGATTTTAACCGCGGTGCTCTTCCGCTTCCCGGTCAAGGAAATTTCCGTTAATTTCCCGAGTTGGGTGTTGGCGCTTGACCGCTCTCACTGGCTGCGCGAAAATATTTTAAAAATGATTAAAAATGCAGCAAAGAATGTTTCCTGTCTTGAGGACATTTCAGCGTTGGCAGACGGTCTCTGTGAAAGTGACCACATTGTCTCCGGCGAGGTCAAGGAAATCAATCTCGGCGACGGCAGCGCGGTCGTCGCAGCGCAGATTTCACCCGGTCTGTTCTACAATGTTTTGAGTGAAACAACCGGTTTGGCAATAGACAGCGAGCAGGCGCTCATGGGCAATCTCATCGGACTTGTCGGCGTTAAAAAAGAGTATGAGCGTATTAAGGATGCTATCGCCGAAGTCAACGCCACCGGCTACGGAATCGTGATGCCCTCTATCGATGAACTGTCGCTCAACGAACCGGAAATCGTGCGCCACGGCGGAAAATACGGTGTGAAGCTCAGCGCGTCCGCGCCGTCAATCCATATGATAAAAGCCAACATCACCACCGAGGTCGCTCCTGTCGTGGGCTCGGAGAGTCAATCGGAAGAGCTTGTTACTTACCTTCTCAAGGAGTTTGAGGAAGATCCTTCTCAAATTTGGCATTCCAATATTTTTGGAAAATCACTCAATGAACTGGTTAATGAAGGGCTTCGTAACAAGTTATACCATATGCCCACCGACGCAAGAGGAAAGCTTCAGGAAACACTCGAACGCGTCATTAACGAAGGCTGCAACGGCTTGATTTGTATAATTCTGTAAATCAAAGTTGCAAGATTTTTGATTTCACGCTTCAATTTTCACCTCATAATTTCGTCATTTGATGGCAGATTATTAACGTAAGCACGTTTTAA
The DNA here is from genome assembly GCA_964516565.1 of uncultured Eubacteriales bacterium. GTDB lineage: Bacteria > Bacillota > Clostridia > Oscillospirales > Acutalibacteraceae > DTU089. The sequence goes on from CAZEXA010000009.1 coordinate 44,089, forward strand.
ATTTTGTGCTTATGGAGGTGAAGGATGAACAGGACAAAAAGAGGAATCAATCTGGTTATTACGGTTCTTTTTTTGTTGAGCGCAAGTATCACGGTTTATTCGGTAAACGGATTTGAATTTAACGCTCAGACGGCAAAGGTCAACGCGGATAACGATCAAGAGACGACCACCGCCGATGAACCCTTTCATATTGTTTACCAAGCGGCGAAAAAATCAACCGAACCTCAAAGGAAATATCTTTCAGTCAGTGGTGCGCCATTCGGAATCAAACTATATTCGAGCGGTGTCGTAGTCGTGGGAAGTGAGTCCATCCTAACGAAAGACGGTTATGTCTCTCCCGCTGATCTGGCGGGGCTAAAAGCAGGGGATATCATCACCCGAGCTGATAAAACACCCATCACCCGCAACAGTGAGCTATCAGCATATTTTGCAGGATCCGGCGGTAAAACCATAACACTGACCGTCATCAGGGACAACGAGGAAATGCTTCTCTCCTTTACGCCCGTCTTGTGTGCAGATGATAATCGGTACAAAGCCGGTTTATGGGTCAGAGACAGCTCGGCGGGCATCGGTACTATGAGCTTCTATGATGACGAGCTTGGTATGTTCTGCGGTCTCGGGCACGGCGTCAGCGATGTGGATACCGGCGAACTGGTCCCTCTCCTCAAAGGCGAAGCAGTAGGAGCGGATATTTCCGGTGCATATAAAGGTTCACAAGGCGTCATCGGCGAACTGATCGGCTCCCTTAATGAACATGTAATAGGCAACATCGTAGAGAATTCTGCGACAGGTGTTTACGGCTACTGTAAAAACGGCACGACTCACCCGGGAACCTTTTATTATCCCTTAGCTACCAAAGATGATGTAAAAACCGGTGCAGCGCAAATCATTTCAACAGTTGACGGCGGAGGACAGCAGGTTTACGACATTGAAATCACAA
>CAZEXA010000010.1:0-42426 GCA_964516565.1 uncultured Eubacteriales bacterium
TACATAGACAGCGCGGAAAACGGCGTTGTCGGTTATAACGGACGCTTGAACATTCGCCCCGCTTTTCAACGTGAATTTATCTATAAAGATAAGCAGCGTGATGAAGTCGTACGCACGGTGCAAAAAAACTTTCCGCTCAATGTTATGTACTGGGTAAAGAGCGATGACGGCAATTTTGAAGTGCTTGACGGACAGCAGCGCACAATTAGCCTTTGCCAATATGTGGCGGGCGATTATTCCATAGACCATATGGGCTTTGACAATCTGACAAAGACCGAGCAAGAGCAGATTTTAGCCTACCCCCTTATGGTATACATATGCGAGGGAACGGACAAGGAAAAATTAGACTGGTTTGAAATCGTCAATATGGTAGGCGAACAGCTTTCAGCGCAGGAGCGGCGCAATGCCATTTATACGGGTGAATGGCTAACCGAAAGCAAGAAATATTTCAGCAAAAACGGTTGTCCCGCCTATTCCATAGCAAGCGATTATATGAAAGGCTCACCGATACGGCAAGAGTATTTAGAAACCGCTATACGCTGGCTTGCGTCGCGCGACGGCAAGGAAATTGAAGATTATATGGCGGAACACCAGCACGACACAAATTGTAACGAATTATGGCTTTACTTTCAGACCGTTATAAATTGGGTTAAAGCGATGTTCCCTGACTACCGCAAGGAAATGAAAGGGCTTGAATGGGGCATTTTCTACAACAAGTACGGCACGGGCAAATATGACCCGAAACAGCTTGAAGCGCGTATTGTTGACCTTATGCAGGATGAGGACATTTCAAGATATTCCGGCATTTATGAATATCTGTTAAGCGGAGAGGACAAAAAGGCTGAAAGAGTTTTAAGTATACGCGCATTTACCCCGAAAATGGCTCGGGCGGCGTATGAGCGTCAAAAGGGCATATGCCCGGTTTGCAAAAAGCATTTCGAATTAGAGGGTATGCAAGCCGACCATATAACCCCGTGGAGCAAGGGCGGCAAAACAATAGTTGAAAACTGTCAGATGCTATGCTCTGATTGCAACAGACGTAAAAGCAATATCTAATGCGACTATTGCGGGTTATATTCAAGCGTTTTGTGGATTTAAGTTAAAACACAAGAACTCAACTTTTATAAGAACTAAAATAAAGAACTCAAATAACAAATCGATTTTGAGTTCTTTATCTTTTTTTTGTAATCTTTTTTCAGATTATGATTTTTTTTACGACCCTCGTCTGGAATCTGACGTCTGATGTCTGCGGTCTGTTTTTCAGGTAATAATTTTCTCCCCGTCAAACACGATGACTCCGTAGCCGCTGCCGGCCTTATTGCCGACCTCAAGCCATTCGCAGTAAGCTTTTCTGAGGCTGTTATCGCGAGGCCACTCCGAAAGCGGCAAATCCGCCCAGTGCCCGAACACGCGCCAGGCGTTGCCGAAATCATCGCTCTCGTTCTCGCGGACAATCTCAAAGTCATCCATAAAGCGCAGGATGTGCGAAGTGCTCGGTAAAAACAAACGGTGCTTCGGGTAGAGCAGCCACGAATTGCAACACAGGACGATAGGCTTTCCGTCAAAATCATTTTTATAAAATTCATAAGCGCGGCGGTAAGAGTCGAAACGGACGTCGTCGGTTAAGGGAATCCCCGAGGACGGGATGTGAAAGTTGATGATCAGGGATTTATCCTCGAGGCGGTGACCGCTTTTGGTGACATAGCCGCCCTCATTCGTAAAGGTCGAGCGTTCATATTGAAAACGCCCTAACGCGAAACGCCTGACCTTGAAAAAGCCGTTGTACCAGCTCAGTACGAAGTTGCCGCAGACGCCCTCACACTCCATGCACTCGAGAAGCTTACAGCGCATATCGGCCATCGAATCCCAGTAAATTTCATCGGAGATGCCCGCCGCGCGAAAACGGTTGAGAAGCTCCTCAGAGCAGCCCAGCAGAAACACCGTATTCAGCGTCAGCACGTTTTCACCGAACTCGTCGGCGATTATTTTCAGCATCGCAGCGGCAGCCTCGGTATTTTCCTGCCCGGCGAACATATAGTCATAAACGGCTTTATCAAACTTTTCCGCAAAGGCGGGGTTTAAGTCAAGGCGGTTTTCTACTTCGGAAAAAGCTTTGACGGCCTCGTCGGGAAAGTGTATTTTTTGCATTAGCGTTTTTATATGCTCGGTCAGATGGGGCATAGAGGACACATCCTTTCTTTTATAACCCCGTTATTCTAACATATTTCGCCCAATATCTCAATAGAATTATTGCGAATTTATGCGCCGTCTGTGATTGACATTACCATGTTAATTGAGTATACTTATTCCGATGTGAGAGCTTATAAACCAACCGCAGGTCCTTTCAAACATCGAATATGTGTTATCGGGGTGAAGCAATGAACATTACCGTTTGGAACGAGAAATCGCCCGAGGAACAAAAGGGCGCCGAAAGAAAAGCGTATCCTAAAGGGATGCAGGAAACGATCGGCAGCATTTTTCCGAAAGAAGAATTTACCGTGACCGAGTCATGGCAGAATCTGCTTGACGACGGTCTGTCGGAGGACCTGCTGACAAAAACAGACGTGCTGATTTATTGGGCACACTCGAAGCACGACGAGCTGAAGGACGAAACCGCCCGGCGGATTTTTGATTTTGCCAGCCGCGGCATGGGTGTGATTTTTTTACATTCCGCCCATTTCAGCAAGCCCTTCAAGAAGATTATGGGAACGACAGGTTCCTTAAGCTGGCGTGAGGACGGCCGCCACGAGCGTCTGTACACGGTCAGTCCCTCTCATCCGATTGCAGACGGCCTGCCCGAGAGCTTCACACTCAAAAAGGAAGAAATGTACTGCGAGTATTTCGATATTCCGAAGCCCGACGAGATCGTTTTCATCGGTTGGTACCCGGGTGGGGAGATTTTTAGAAGCGGTTTTACCTATCATGTCGGCGAGGGGCGGGTATTCTACTTCCAGCCCGGTCACGAAACATATCCCATCTACCATGACGAAAACATCCGCAAGGTCATTTATAACGCCGCTCTGTGGGCAGGCAAGCAGGAAAAACCTGTAAATAAAACGTTTATATCCGACACCTGCCATTTTGTCGTCCCCAAGACCTTGAACGTAACCTTAAAATACAAGCGTTAATCTGCATTAGACGTTAGATGTTAAATATTAAATCGCCGGCTGCAAGCCCCGTTAAATCTGACATCTGACATCTGATATCTGATATCAGACGCAGACGCCAGATATAATTTGCCAACCGCAGGTTCCTTTAAATCTAACATCTAACATCTTCTATCCGTATTCCTCTCATTTTAAATTTAGTGTAAAGGAGCGAAAATCATGATTCGCGTCGGTTTAATCGGTTGCGGCGGCATCTGCCAGGGGGCGCATATCCCGGGCTATAAACATATCGAGAACGCTGAGGTCGTCGCCGTATGTGACATTCTGCCGGAAAAAATGGATCAAGCCGAGAGCAAGCTCGGCAAAACAGTCAAAAAATATACCAACTATACAAAGATGATCGAGAGTGAAAAGCTCGACATGGTCGATATCTGCACACCGAACTACCTACACGCCGATATCGCGATTTATGCGCTTGAACACGGTCTCAACGCCTTTTCCGAAAAGCCGGACACCATTACCGTCGAGCGCGTGCTCGACATGAAGGCCGCCGCCGAAAAGAGCGGCAAGCACCTAATGGTCATGCGTAACAACCGCTACTGGCCTTCCTCGCAGGAGCTTAAGAAGATGATTGTCGCAGGCGACTTCGGCGAAATCTATACAGGCCGCTGCGGCTGGATACGCCGTCGGGGCGTTCCGGGACGCGGCGGCTGGTTCACCACCAAAGCGCTGTCAGGCGGCGGACCGCTCATTGATCTGGGCGTCCATATGATCGACCTCGCCATCTACCTGATGGGCAACCCGCGCGCGGTGTCGGTTTCCGGCTGTACCTACAGTAAGTTTTCCGACAATACCGACGCCTCTGACAGCGCCAATTCCAAGTTCGGTAACAAGGTTGAGGACGGCACGTTCGACGTTGAGGACCTTGCCATCGGTTTTATCAAGTTCGACAACGGCGCCTCCTTGCAGATTGAGTTCTCATGGGCTTCGAACATTAAGCGCGAAACTTACTTTGTCGAGCTGCGCGGCACCGAAAAGGGATGCAAATGGCAGGACGGCTCGTATGAGCTGTATGACGGCAGTAAGGGCAGCTTTATCACCGCGCCGCTGGGGAAGCTCGGACAGTACAGTAAGACAAGGAATATTCACGGCGCCAATCTCCAACATTTCGTAAATGTCATCGAAAAGGGTGAAAAGCCCGACTATGTCATTGATCAGGGCGTCAACATGATAAAAATTCTGACGGCGATGTACGAATCCGCCGAGACGGGACGAGAAGTCCTGCTTTGAAAGGAGCCGCTATGAAAAACACGTCCGGCAATACTAACCTCAAGATTTCCGGCGAAGAATTCTTACTCAACGGCGAGCCGTTTCACATCTATTCCGGTGCCATGCACTATTTCCGTATCCTGCCCGAATACTGGGAGGACCGGCTTTCTAAACTCAAGGCGGCGGGTCTGAATACGGTGGAAACGTACGTCTGCTGGAATCTGCATGAGCCGAAGAAGGGCGAATACAATTTTTCCGGTATGCTCGATATTGTGAAATATATCGAAACCGCAAAAAAGCTCGGGCTGTACGTCATTGTGCGCCCCGGTCCGTACATCTGCGCCGAGTGGGATTTCGGCGGCTTTCCGGCGTGGCTTCTGACCGACGAAAATATTCGCCTGCGTTGCTGCGACATTCTCTATCAGAAGCATGTCGCCGACTTTTTCAAGGTGCTCTTAAAGAAGCTCGCGCCCCTGCAAATCACGCGCGGCGGCAATGTCATCGCCGTGCAGGTGGAGAACGAGTACGGCAGCTACGCCAACGACAAGGAATACCTTGTTTTTCTGAAAAATCTGCTGCTTGAGCACGGCATCGACGTACAGCTCTTCACCGCTGACGGCGACACCAAGCATATGCTTTCCGGCGGCACACTGCTCGACGTTTATAAGGTGCTCAACTTCAGCGCGGATCCGAAGGAGGCGTTCCCGCAGCTTGAGGCCTTTCAAACGGGAAAGCCGAAAATGTGCGGCGAATACTGGTGCGGATGGTTCGACCACTGGGGAGAAAAGCACCATAAGAGCGACCCGGAGGGCGTGAAAAAAATTCTCGGGCAATTTTTCGACTTAAACGCGAGTTTCAATCTCTATATGTTCCACGGCGGGACAAATTTCGGCTTTTCGGCGGGCGCCAACCACAGGGGCATCTATCAGCCCACCGTCACGAGCTATGACTATGACGCGCCCTTAAACGAGCACGGCGGTTATACACGCAAATATCACGTTATCCGCGAGGCGCTGCACGAGAAACAGGGACTGCCGCTTTCAGAGCTGCCCCCCGAGCCGAAGCTCCAGAAAATCGGCAAGGTGGCGTTAACGGAGGGCACGGCGCTCTTTGACAATATCAAGGCGCTCTCAAAGCACTACCGCGACGGCGTACCCCGCCCGATGGAGTATTACGGGCAGAATTTCGGATATATCCTGTACCACACCGAAATAGTCGGCGATTATCCGCAGTCCGCAGTCACCGTCGAGGGCATACACGATATTGCCTATGTCTATTGCAACGGTAAATATACCGGGCGCTTTGACCGCAGCGAAAAACCGAAAAAAGGTCAGTCCAATGACACCTATACATTCACCCTACCGGCGTTCAACGGCAAATGCAGCCTTGACATTTTCGTCGAGGGTATGGGGCGCGTTAACTTCGGCAGGGGAATCTATGACCGCAAGGGAATCACGGCGGTTACTACTGATAACCAGCTCGTCTGCGGCTGGGACGTCTACACGCTGCCGCTCGACAATCTCGACAAGCTCCTGTTTTTATGTAACACCGGAAAATATCCCTGCTTTATGCAAGGGACGTTTTCTGCCCCGTCGCAGGAGGACTGCTACGTCGATATGCGCGGCTTCAAAAAAGGCTGCGTCTTTATCAACGGGTTCAATCTCGGACGGTACTGGGAAAAAGGACCGCAGCTGTCGCTGTACTTGCCTGGGGTACTCCTCAAAGCGCAGAACGTCATCACCGTTTTTGAGCAGGAGGGCTGCAAAAAGCGTGAGGTGAACCTCATTGACAAACCCGTTTACAAGTAAAACCGAACCGCTGAAAAGCATTATACGCACCGCCGAAAATCTCGTGTTCTTCGGCGGCGCGGGCGTTTCGACCGAAAGCGGTATTCCGGATTTCCGGAGCGCCGGGGGGCTTTACAGCGGCGGACTGAATACGCCCGAGCGCCCTGAGGTCATGCTGAGCCACTCGTATTTTATCCGCCATACGGAGGAGTTTTACCGTTTTTACAAGCAATATATGCTCTTCCCCGACGCTAAGCCCAACGCCGCGCACAAGGCGCTCAAAAAGCTGGAAAGCGAAGGGGTACTTCGCGCTGTCGTCACGCAGAACATCGATGGGCTTCATACGGCGGCGGGCAGTAAAACCGTATTTGAACTGCACGGCTCCGTTTTGCGAAACACCTGTATGTCCTGCGGGGAAAAGTACGGACTGGATTTTGTTTTAAAATCCGACGGCGTCCCGCGCTGTACAAAATGCGGCGGCATCGTAAAGCCGGACGTCGTCCTTTATGAGGAGGGGCTTGACCGCGATACTATGGAGGGCGCTGCCAAGGCGATTTCACAAGCGGATACACTGATTGTCGGGGGAACCTCTCTCGAGGTCTTTCCGGCGGCGGGACTCGTCGAATGTTTTTCCGGAAAGCATTTTATCATCATCAATAAAAGCCCGACGCGGTACGACCGTCTCGCGTCGCTGATTCTACGCGAACCGATTGGGGAAACCCTCGGCGCAGCGGTTGAAATATAAAGGGGGAAAGACTATGACGGAAAAGGAACGGTTTATCAAAGCGCTGAAAAGACAGCCCTTAGAGGGGCACGTCCCGACCTTTGAGCTGGTATTCTATCTGACGCTTGAGGCGGTCGGCAAGGTTCACCCGGAGCACCGGCGCTATTCACAGTGGAGCCAGATGAGCGAGAGCGAAAAAAAGCTTCAGATTTCGGACATGGCCGACAGCTATCTGCTCGTCGCTGAAAAATATCACCACAGCGCGATTTTTCTTCATCCGAACCCCGGCGATTTTTATAATACCGTACGTCTGCTCGAAGCCATCCGCGAAAAGTCGGGCGACAAGTATTTTCTGATGCTGCACGGCGATCCGACATACTCCATGCCCGACGGCAGCAGTATGGAATCGTTTACCCAGAAGCTTTACGAGGACGGCGATTCTCTGAAAGACAACGCCGAACTTCAGCTGTTGAATCGTCAGAGCTTCGCCGAAAAAATGACGAAATATCCGGGGCTTCTCGACGGCTTCGCCCTCTGCTCCGACTACTGCTTTAATGTCAATCCCTTCTTTACCCCCGCAATGTTCGACGAATTTATCGCCCCTTACTTAAAACGCGTGCTCGACGCCTACCGTTCGATGGGTTACTATTCGATCAAGCATACCGACGGCAACATCATGCCCATCGCCGAACAGATGGTGCAGTGCGGTCCGGACGCCCTTCATTCGCTTGACCCGCAGGGCGGCGTCGATCTTAAGGAAATGCGCCGTCTTTACTCCGACAGAGTCTGCCTGATTGGCAACGTCAACTGCGGTCTTCTCCAGACCGGCTCCGAGGAGGACTGTATCGCGGACGTCCGCCGCGCGCTGTGTGACGGCATGGCGGGCTGGGGCTATATTTTCTCAACGTCCAACTGCGCCTATACGGGCTTAAGCCTTGCCCGCTATGAGCTGATGAACCGGATTTGGTGGGAAGAAGGGGTATATCAATAACGTCTTAAGACTTATTCCAAAAAAGAAAACGACTGCGCCAAAGCGCCATACGGCGTTTTTACGCAGTCTTTTTTTGTCCGCTGATGCCTGTTAATTAGGCAATCTGGACGTTGGCAGCTCTGAGCTTGCGGCTGTTTTTCGGGTCGGTCTCGACTTCAAACGTGACCTTCTGTCCTTCGGTCAAGGACTTATAGCCCTCGGACTGAATCGCGGAAAAATGCACGAATACGTCGTCTCCGCCGTTGTCGTTGGCAATAAAACCAAAGCCCTTCTCCGAGTTAAACCATTTTACTGTACCGTTATTCATATTGGTACCTCCTAAAAAATATTTTGTATTTAGAAAAACAAAAACCTCGCATGTGTACACAAACCATCAAAGAACAATGATCCGCAAACATGTGAGGACAAAGTAATAATCTTGAATACGCGTACAGTGTAGCACAAACCAAAGCGGTTGTCAAGCCAAATAAAAGGAAGGACAACCGCTAAATATTAGTAAAAACGCTGTGCTTTTTTGCCTTTTAACCGCCGGACAGCCTTTCAAACAGCGTCGAAATCGCGGGCAGCGGCGTACCGGACAGAACGGTCTGCGGTATGAGGCGCTCCGACAGGCCGAGCCAGCCGCAAACGGTGTCCGACGAGAACGGCAGAAACGGCTTGAACAGCACCGCCGCGCCCGCGATGATCTGCACGCAGTTATAAATCGTTTCGCCGCAGAGCTTTGGCGCCGCTATACGCGTTTTCCACGGCTCTCCGGCATCGAAAAGGCGGTTTCCGAAGCGCGCCAAATCCAGGGCGGCTTCAAGAGATTCTTTAAACTCCCCTGCCTCGATATGCTTCCCTACCGTTTCAAACGCCTTTTTTATATGCACTTCACAGTCGAAGGATAACGTCCCTTCGGGAACGATACCGTCCTGATATTTCACGATAAACGCGAGCGTCCGATTGACGAAATTGCCCCAGACGCCGAGCAGCTCGCCATTGTTTTTCAGAGCGAGCTCACGCCGCGAAAAATCAGTGTCGCGCTTTTCGGGGCCGTTGGCGATAAAAAAGTAACGCAGAGCGTCCGGGTGCACCTCATTTACAATATCCTTAGCCCAAACCGCCCAGTTCTGGCTCGTGGATATTTTGCGCCCCTCTAAGGTGAGATGCTCGCTCGAAATAATGTCGTCGGGCAGACGGTAACCCTCCCCGTGCGCCAGCAGCAGCGACGGCAGGATGATCGTGTGAAACGGGATGTTGTCCTTGCCGTGGACGTAGTAGTGCCGCGCGTTTTCTCCGAACAGCTCCGAGAAGGGAATACCCCTCTCGGCGCAGAGTACGGCGCTCGCCGACAGGTAACCGAGCACGTTTTCCGCCCAGATATAGATTTTCTTGTTTTCGTACCCTTCCTTCGGCACGCTGATCCCCCAATCGAGGTCGCGCGTGATTGCCCGGTCGCGCAGCCCTTCGTCGATATAGCGCTTTGTAAAGGCTGTGGCGTTTTTGCGCCAGTGTGTACGGGTGTTGAGAAATTCCCTTAACTCCGGTTCCAGTTTCGATATTTTCAGAAAGAGTTGCGTGGACTGCCCTAAGACAACCGCCGTGCCGCAGTCGGCGCATACGCCGTCCTTAAGCTGCTCGGCGTCGAGCACCGCACCGCAGGCGTCGCACTGGTCGCCCCGCGCTTTCGCGCCGCAAAACGGACACCGCCCGACGACGAGCCGTTCAGTCAGCGCCTTTTCACAGTGCGGACAGTATGCCTGTCCGACCGTCCTTTCAGAGATATAATCGCTCTCGTAGAGCTTCTTATGAAACGCCTGTACAAAGGCGATGTGCCGCGCGTCTGACGTTTTCGTATACAAATCATACGAAAAACCGAGCTTCAAAAACACCTCACAGAATTCCTTGTGATATTGCTCACTAATTTCAAGCGGGGTTTTCCTCTCCTGCCGCGCACGCACGGTGATCGGCGTCCCGAAGCAGTCGCTGCCCGAAACATAGAATACATAATCGCCCTTTTGGCGGTAGTAGCGCGCCAGCACATCGCCGGGCAGAAGCGCCGCGATGTGCCCGATGTGGAGCGGACCGTTGGCATACGGCCACGCGCCCCCGATTAAAATATTGGTCATATAAAAGTACCTCTTTCAATAAAAAATGCGCTCCTGTTTCAAATCCGGCATTGCCGTAATTGGGAACAAGAGCGCTTTGACGCCGCGTGTTAATTAAGGTATGTCAATCCAATACCGTTGCAGCAACGTGCCGTCTTCTTCGGTGACCTCATTTTCGAGTACGCCGCCGTTTTTTAGGATAGTACGGGCGGAGGCGACGTTCTCTTTGTCACAGGTGATAAGCGCTCTTTGAATGCCAAGCTCGCCGCACATTCGCAGCGCCTGCTTGAGCATCTCTGAGGCATACCCTTTTCTGCGTTCACCGGGGCGTACGCCGTAACCGATATGCCCGCCGAATTGTAGCAGGAAATCGTTCAGCTTGTGCCGTATCTGAATGGTTCCGACAATGCGGCTGCCGACAACGGCAAACAGCGTCGTTGACGGAACATAGGTTTCGGTTTCACTCGTCAATGCGTCATTGATTTTTGTAATCCAGTCCCGATAGCTTTCGGTCCTTAAGAGTCCCCCGCTGCCGTGGATCGTCGTCTCTTCACAGTCGAAATATTCCTGACGATATTCTAACGCCTGAGCTTCCATCTCAAGCGTCGGAAAAACAAGCTTCAACGCGGACATATCATCCTCTCCTCTCCTGCTAAGGCGCGGCGCGTCCATTCTTCGTCAAGCATCGCATATTGGTATACGTCGTGCCACTTTTTTTCATCCCCTACGCGCCCGAAGTTCGATTTTAAGAATTGCCCCTCTCGGCGCATACCCGCTTTTTCCATGACGCGGTAGGAACCGTAGTTTTCCGTGTTGCAGTGCGCTATAATACGGTGCAGGTTCAAGTCCTCAAAACCGAAGCGAAGCAAGGCGCGGGCGGCTTCGGGCATCAGCCCCTGCTTCCAGTAATCGCGGTGCAGAGTCCAGCCGAGCATGGCGGTGTTTCGCTCCTCGTTCAGATAGATGCCGCAGCCGCCGATAACTTGACCGGTGCTTTTTTGCACGATCGCCAGCTCATATTTGACGACAGGGTCTGCTTTCCACGCCTCCTCGCAGGCAAGGAGAAACTCCTTGGTCGCCTTTTCGTCGTTCGGACCCCAGGGCATAAAGCGCACATTTTCGGGAACAGACGCGTAGGCGTGCACCGCGTTAAAATCATCCACCGTAAAAGGGCGTAACGTCAATCTTTCAGTTTCAAGAGTAATCATCTTCGTTCCTCCTTAAGTTTAAGCTCCATCCGCAGCGTGCGTTCGGTCATACCGCCTTTCCTGTAAAAGGCAAGCGCGTTTTGGTTGAAAGCATAGACACCAAGATCTATGTTGTGACAATTCAGCTTCTCTGCTGTCTCGCGGCATCTCCCGAACAGGAGCGTACCGATACCCCGACCGCGGTACTTTTCAAGCACGCAGATGTCGTCAATATAGAAGCTGTCAAAATCCCGGTATGTCGAGTGACCGCGGTAGCGGATAACGTTTGCGAACGCGTAGCCGACGACTTCCCCGCCTGTTTCGGCAATAAAGACAAAATGGTCGGGTAGTTTCAGCCTTTCGGCAAAGCTCTCATCGGTAAAATACCGCGCCTCTTTCCTGAATAGGTCCGGGCGTCCCCGAAAATGCAGGTCTGCGATCTCCTTTTGGAGAGGACGGATTTTTTTACGGTCGGGAAGCACGGCATTTCTGATTTGAATGTTCATTGCATTACTCCTTTCTGAGCACGTCGAGTGTATGATGGGACATCCCCGTCATATCGGGACGCTCGCAGATGGCGAAATGGTACTTCAGATACAGCGCGTAGGTCTCGTCATCCATACCGTCTATCAGCTCCTGAAAATAGTTCGTATACATATCCGTACCGACGAAATGCAGCTGTTTTGCCTTAAGCGCCAACACGAGCCGGTCAATCTCCTCGCGGCGGTAAAGGACGAAAACTTCTTCGGGCGTGGAGGTCGTTTCAAAGGTTCCGGGGTCAACAAGCCCTGTTTCAATCAAGCTGCGGATATTGCCCTTCCGAAAACCGTACCCGAGAATCGAGGGGTCGCTCATGCAGTACGCGACGAACAGCACTCCTCCTCTTTTCGTTACGCGCAGCGCCTCCGACAGCGCTTTTTTCTTGTCCTCTGTTGTAAACAGATGGTACATCGGTCCGAGCAAGAGGGTGATATCGAAGCTGTCCGGTTCAAAAAATGACAAATCGACGGCGTTCCCCTGCCGGATAGAAATCTGTTCATCCGCGCGGGTGATTGCCTTAAATCTTTGGATATTGCTTATAACCAGCTCGACGGCTTCAACCGCGTAACCCTTACGGGCAAAATAGTGCGCGTAGCGCCCGGTACCCGTGCCGATCTCAAGAATTTTCATTCCCGGGCGCAGATAATTTTCAACATACCGCACAGTGGTCGCAAATTCGACATTGCCGTGTTTTGTCAGCAGCCTGTTTTCCTCATCGTATGCCGCGTAATGGGCATCGAGCACCTCAAAAGCGTCCATAATCACCCTCCAAAAACAAAAATTAAATAGGGGCTTTGACATCTGACGTCTGGCGTCTGATATCTGACATCTGACTTCTGACGTCTGAAATCTGCCATCTGACCTCTTCTTAAATCAACGAAGTTTTTACGATCTTAGAAAAAGTTATAAATAAAAAACGGTGTAAGCTTTTACCTGCTTACACCGCTGTCAGACCGAAAAAAATACTATTTTCCCGATAATGAACACAGAGGCATAAGCCCGAACGGATACGGCATAGATGCCTGCCACTCGTGCATACCGGTAAAATACGATTTGCTATAACCGGTCATTGTCGGTACCTCCTAAGAAAAATTTCGCTAAGAATAACACATGAAAACAGGTTTGTCAAGAAAATTATTTCGGCAGCAGTTTCCTGAATTCGTCGATACGGGACCGTGTGTCCATATTAACAAGCAGATGTGCGTCGGTACCGAAGTGAAACACCGAACCGATTTCCTTGCCGAAGCGCCACAGCCTTTTCGTCAGCTCCGAATCGGCCAGCGCCTCGCCGACGTTGATTTCCCACGCGACACGGTGCTTTTTTGCTGAAAGCATCAGTTGATACAGCTCCTCGTCGGTCACGGCGGCGGCGAGGGAATTTTTATCCTCGAGCGCGCGTACATAGCCGCCGTGAATCGGGTGAGCGATGCAGTCGGCACGATCTGACTCTATCAAAGCGGTCAGCACCTGAACGGTGTGCTCCGCGTAGCCGCGCGGGGTGCGCTCTTCGGGCTGCTCCCAGAATTCGAGATGATAGTGGTTAGCGGCATACAGACGGTAGTCGAGCGCGGCGTTGACCTCGTCGCCGTCAAGCCATTTGCCTACCCCGTAAGCGGACAGCTCCGCCCCGAACAGGAACGGAATTTTTGTACCGGTGAGTCTTGCGACAAACCGATCCGCCATATTCTTCTCAACCATCGGCGTGTCGGCGTGGTTGAAATGGTCTACGAGCGCAACACGCTCTAGCCCAAGCTCCTCGGCGCGCGCGACGATGGATTTTACACGCATTTCAGGCTTTGCGCAGCCCGAAAAGGTCGTGTGAACATGCAGATTTTCCTTAACAAGCTCGTCAATGTCAAAACAGGGTTCGCGAATATACATGGTTTCCCTCCGATGCGTTTTATATATCGGTGTCATACCACCGTTCATTTTTCGATAATCGCGTGTCACAGGACACGCGGCAGGCATACACTATAGAGTAATTCTAATGAAAAGGCGGGTATGTGTATGAGCGACATCCGATTTTTCCTCGGCGCGTCAAATGCCGCTGGCTTTGTTTCCTATTTCCCCGACGCTTACGATCCCTGCGGGGGAGGTAAATATTTTTTGTTAAAGGGCGGTCCCGGCACGGGAAAATCCACTTTTATGCGCACCACGGCAAGACGCGTAGAGAAGGAAGGCTTTACGGTTCATTATGTCCCCTGCTCGGCCGACCCGGACTCTTTGGACGCCGTACTCTTTCCCGAGCTTAACGCCGGGATTCTCGACGGCACCGCGCCGCATGTCCTCGACCCGAAAATGCCCGGCGTCTGTGAGGAAATCGTCAATCTCGGTGCGTGCTGGAACAGCGCGCGTTTGCGCGAAAACCGCAATAAAATTATTCCGCTTTGTCTTCAGAATACACAGCTGCATAAAAAGGCCGCCGACTTTCTTCTGGTAGCCGCCCGCTTTGACCATGAAAACACCCGCATGGCCGCGCGCGCGCTTTCCGGCGAAAAGCTTGAGCGGTATATTAAACGCCTGTGCGCACGGGAACTGGGCGTTTCCAAAACGGGCTGCGGCAAAACTGAAAGACGGCTGCTGAGCGCCGTCACGCCTAAAGGGTGCGTCTTTCTCGATGAAACTATCCCCGCCCTCGCCGAGCGCGCCGTTGTCATCGGCGACGAATGGGGTGCGGTCGCCCCTTCGATTCTCTCCTGTTTTCTCGACAATGCGCATCAGAACGGGTACGATGTCATCGCCTGCACCTGTCCGCTGTTCCCGAAAGATAAAATCGAGCACCTGTTTATCCCGGAACTCTCCCTCTGCTTATTGACCTCGAACGCCTATCATCCGATACCCACCGAAATCGGCCGCAAGGTACACGCCGGACGTTTTCTTGATGAGGCGGTGCTGCAGCAAAAAAAGGAACGCGCCGAATTTAACCGCAAGGCAAAATCGGAGCTGATAGGCGAAGCGGTACAGCGGCTCGCGGCCGCCAAGACCGTACACGACGCCATCGAGGAATACTATGTAGACGCCATGGACTTTGAAGCCGTCGGCAGGCTCTGCGACAGCACGGTAAACAAAATCTTAGGGTAGACGGCACAGAAAATTTTAGATTGCCGCCTAAAACATCCCCTTATTCCAGCCCCAATGCTCGACCTCTTCATATTTTACATAGACGCACGAGGGACTGATCAGAAGTTCGCTTTGTAACATATCACAGACAGCGCCCGTCAGCTTTTCATAAGCGGCGGGCGACGCCTTTCCCAAGAGCTTCACCTCGACAAATGCCATCGGCGTGTCGTTTTTGCCCTTAAACCACAGACGGCAGTTGTCCTCGATTTCCACCATGAGCCACGCCTCGCTCTTGCCGAGCAGGGCGATATCCTCCCCCAGCTTGCTCTTAAGCGTTTTCTCCTGTTCGGATGAAACGCTCGCTGTCGTTTTAACAGATATGTACGGCATACGGTCAACTCCCTATATTAGATTTTAAATGTTAAATATTAGACATTAGATTTTAAGGGGCTTGCAGCCGGCAATTTATATAAAATATCATCAAGATTTTTCAGAGTGTCAATGACGAGATGACCGGAGGTTTCTAAAATTTCACGTCCCTGATGTCCCGCCGACAGCAGTACACAGTCGATGCCGAGGGCTTTGGCAACGTCGCTGTCATGAAGCGTGTCGCCGACAAAAAGCGCTTTTTTCCTGTCGAAGCCTTTCTTCGTAAAATATTCTACTGCGCGCTCGAGCTTTCCGGAGGCATATTGGTCACCGGCGCCCAGAATGTCGTCAAAGCACTCGGCAACGCCGTAATATTTAACAAGACCGCGCACCTCCTCTTCGTGAGACGAGGTTATGATGATTTGTGTCATCCCGGCTGCCTTGTTTTCGCGCAGAAGCTCCTTTGCGTAAGGCATCAGTCCAATCGAGCAGACCTTTTTATCGTAGCGGTCATGAAATTCGTGCGCGATTCTATCGAAATCAATGTCGTCAGTACCGTAAAGCCCGGTATAGAAATTGACAATCGGGGTATCAACGAGCTGATAATAGCGCTTTAGTGTGATCGGCTGTTCGCCCTCCGCAAGAAGCATCTCGTTGACGCAGTCAAGCGCGGCGCGGCAATCGTCAATCAGCGTACCGTTAAAATCCCAAAAGACAATATCATATTTCAAATAGACACATCCTATAGCAAAAAGATTTCGTAAATGGTGGGTTTATACCCTTTTTGTATGGAGAACGACAGGCTTTCCCTCTGCCTTTTCGGTGATCAGCCGGACATTCTTCTTGCTCTCGATATACAATGACACCATACACATACGGATATACGGCAACACATAGAAAATCGGAATAATCAGCGCACAACTGAGCACTGACAGCAGAAAACCCACTTTCAACGCCGCCGGACGTAAGGCACAGCCGTCGAATATCGCGGTGCTGCGGCGTAAGACATTGCGCGGAGAAAACTCGCGGCTCTTTGCGGCTAAAAGAGGCGCGAAAACATATTTCTGCACATACGCGTACCAGCCGCAAACGGCGATACAAAACAGGAGCCCGGCTGAAACGCTGAGAATCAGAAAAACGCTTTTCAGCATCCCGTCGCCGTAGTACATCATGAGTAAAATCATCGTAACCGCGCCGCACGGCGCGAGCATCAGAACAAGCCAAACCGCTTTAAACAATAGGATTGTCATAAACAGCGTCAGCGCGCGCAGTGCCTCAAACGGCGCACAGTGCGAAAAAAGCACGCTGATTTTGGCGCAGCCTCCGCCTGCCTCGATCCCGTAATACTCAGTTTCCCCGAGCCGTAAACCCGCCGCTGTCTGCAAAAAAAACAGCATCAAAACGCCCCCGCCGATATAAAACAAAATAGGCACGGCAGGGCTGGGGCTAAGGGTTACAAAAAAGCTCTGCGCCTCGGGCAGGGTGAACGCGTATAAAATCAGTACGCAGGCGGCATAAAATATCCAGCGCATCAAAGACACGAGCAGAGAAATGAGAAAGAGTTTTCCCGTCTTTCCCCGCATGGCTTTTTTCGCGTGGCTCCGTACTCCGGCATTCATGAAAACAGATCCTTTGTTTTTGTTTTCAGTATGCCCTAAAATCAAGGAAAATATTTCAGTTTAAATGATTTTCACCGATCAAATTGACCGCCTCGACCATTGTGCGCATGGCAGCCTCAATACATTCGACATTGGCTCCCTTCGCGCTGTCGGAGCGGTTCGGATAAAACTGGTGCGACTTTTCCCCGACGGCGCGCACAGCCGCAGCCCGCAGTCCCGCGTGGGCAAACGGCACAGCGTCGGACGAGCCCAAACGCATGGGTGCCGCCTTTTTCATCGAATACCCGGCGTGCTCGGCAGCCAAAACCAACAGCGCATTTAAATCGTCCGGTACCCTTTGCAGACCGCACTCGTCGCGTGAAACGACCGCTAAACAGTCGGTACGGCATAAGCTTTCGAGTGTCAGAACGGTCGTCGGCGTTTCGTGTAGCTCCGAGGAATGTTCCTTCAAGTAGGCAAAAGCCCCGCGCTGACCGGCGTTCTTGCCGCAGGTCAGAAGAAACACAAGCTCGGTATCCTTATACCGAAAACCGCTTTCGGACAGCTCCTTCAGAATGCCGATAACGGCGTAAACGCCCGACAGGTTGTGTGCCGCACCGCGCACACGCCGGCGGCGCGAGAAGAAAAAGAACGCGGGAATATACACAAGGATAAAGAAAAGCTGGATGACCGCCAAAGTTTTAAAGCTCCCGGTCATGCCCTCGGCACCCGTGCCGAGATAGGACAGGTATAGAATCACCGACAGCACGACGCACAGCCCATAAACAGCGGCAAAAATCGTAAAAAAAACTGCGGGCAGTGCCTGGGAAAAGCGTACCTCCGGGGAAAAATCGGTGTTTGCCGTAATAATGACACGCTTTTCAGCCTTTGCGGAAGCCTTACGCACTGCCGAAAGATTTGTGCCCTTGCGTTTTTGCAGAAGAAAATCCCCGATCCTTTTCCCAAAGACAAAGCCGTAACCCAGCCAGAGCAGCCCAAAGAGCGATGCTAAAGCCGCGGTGATGGGAAAAGCGAGATTATCGAAAAGGGAGGTTAAATAAAAGAGGACACAGGCAAAAGTCATAAAGACCGCCGGCAGCGAAAACGCCCGGGCATTCGCGTCGGCGCGGTAGCTCACCTCCTCGGCGTTCACCTCGTCACCATAGGCGGAGAGTACACCCTTTAAGTATTCGGAGGTGTCGTGCTCGGGGGCGCTGTGGGCGGCAGGTCCCTGAAAGGTATCCGCGATATAGCGGATGCCCTCTCTTATAAACTGTGCCGCTTTATCGTCGTAGTCGGGCGTGTGTTTCATAAGATTCAGCGAACGATACTGACGTCGCCATGGAGCGCGGGAAGGGCGTGCGGACGCACAATCTGTCCGCCGGACTCATAGGAATCAATGGCGGCAAAAATGTACTCCATCGTTGCCAAAGCATCGCGGCCGCTTGCGCGCAGGTGATCCTTCGGAACGCCGTTTGTCACGTCCTCCAAAAAGGCGTGAATGCGCAGCGGGAATGTAGCGTCAAAATCCGTGACGCCGGTGCTTTTGACAACCGGCTCCTCATCCTTCGTCCAATAGGTGATTTTTTCAACGCAGTTTTCGATACAGAACGTGCCGCGCGTACCGGCAAGCTCAAAGCTCCACCAACCGCCCAAACCAAAGCTGGCGTCGCCCCTCTGTGAGAGCAGATAGCCGACGCAGCCGTTCTGAAAGCGCATATGGATGCTCTGGATGGAGAGCATAAGGTCGCCCGATTGACGGCGTGTGCCCGGTTTATCCATAAAGGCCTGAATGTGCGTGACATCACCGCAGAAATGGCGCATGACCGAGAACGGATGAGTCAGAAACGCCTTGGCGTGGGAATAGGGCATCTGCCAGCGGGAGTTTCTGTCAATCTCCGCAGGGACAATCGCGCTGCCGTTGAACCCAACCTTGTTGATGCAGTAAATCTGTTCGCCGATTTCGTTGTCTGCGATGTACTGTCGCGCCATATCGGCAGGACCCGAGAAAAAGTGATTGAGATTGCAGCCGAGATAAAGATTTTTCTTCGCGGCGTAATCGACCATCTCGCGCGCTTCGTTGATGTTGTTGGATATCGGTTTCTCGGTCAAAACATTTTTTCCGGCGTCAAGCGCCTGCATAACCGGCTCATAGTGCCAGCTGCCGTTTTCATAGCCGCCGGTCGTCACATCGACGATGTCAAGCTCCGGGTGGGCTATAAGCAAATCCTTCAGGCTGTAAAACGCCTTAACTTTGAACTTTTCGGCGGCCTCATCCGCTCTGTCCTTCCGCAGATCGCAGACCGCGACAAGCTCTGACAGCGCGTCGTTGGAGTGGCATTTCGCGTGGTTGTTGCCGATGCCGCCCATCCCGACAACGCCGACCTTTAACGGTTTATTTCCCATAATTCCATCCCTTTCAATAACAATTCAACCAAAGGCTTTTTATATCTAAACTACTCTTTGATTTCTGCAACCTTCACAACTTCCCCATTCTCCTTAACCGATTGTATGGCGGCGTGTATGACCCTCGCAGCCTCCAGCCCCTGTTTGCCGCTGCCGTCGATGTCCTCGGGTCTTACGCCCTCATCGACCTCGCGGACAAAGGTGTGGATTCTGTCCTTAAACGTATCGTAAAACCCTTCGAACCCCCCAAACACCGGATTGGCGTAGACCTCCTTGACCCACGTTTCCGACGGGTACAATACCGCCTCGCGCCACATGTCCTCAAAGACAAACCGACCGTTCACTCCGGCGACCTCGCAGCGCTCCATCGGATGCCCGCGCCGGATGTCGTAGGAGCTTGTCAGGTGCCCGACCGCTCCGCAGGCGAAGCGCATATTGAACGACGCCGTAGAATAGATTTCTCTGCCGGAAGCCTTCATGGCAAAGCAGGAAACCTCCGTGATGTCGCCGCAGTAGTACTGCATGATATTGACGCTGTGAGGGTTTAATGCCTTCATGTGATAGAACGGCGTATCGAGCGGGTCGCTCCTGCCGATCCACAGCGCCATGTTGCAGAACAGCAGCTCGCCGATCCGCCCGTCCCTCTGCCACTGCTTTGCCTGCCGCGCGGCGGGAGTGAAGCGGTGGTTTAAATCGATGCCGTAGCAGCGCTCAAGGCGCGCAGCCGTTTCGACCATTTGCTGTGCCTCTTTAAGGGAATTGCTGATCGGCTTTTCGCCGAGGACGTGACAACCCGCCTCAAGTGCCTCAATGGTCGGCTCAAAGTGGTCGCTCGCATACTCGAAACCGCCTGTAGACACGCTGCAAATATCCGGCGAAAGCGCCGATAGCATGTCTTTGGCGCTCAGAAAATACGGCACGCCGAATTTTTTTGAAGCCGCTATGGCGCGCTCTGGATTTTTGTCGCACACGCCGACAAGCTCCGCACGGTCACACTGTGTATACGCCGTGGCATGATTATTGCCGATGTGACCCATGCCGATAACACAGCATCGCTGCATAATGTAAGCTCCCCTTTACCTGATAACTATACAATGCCAACCGAAAAACGTGTCAGCGTTTTTAAAGAGAACCGCTTGCGGTTCTTTGCGCAGGTTCCTTATGTCTGACATCTGATGTCTGATATCTGATATCTAAAGCAACAATATACCGCATCCGGTTCTAATTGTTGACTCCCAATTCCGCTAATTTCGCTTGCAGCTTCTTTGCCGCCTCGGGATCGCCGATATGCAGGCTGTTGTATGCCTCGTCCGACGACGTAAAGGGTCTGCCGAAGCCGTTCCAGTTCAGATTCGTGTACATCGGGTTGGTTCTGCCCGTTTCGGCTTCTCTCTTTTTGATATGCGCCTCCATACGGGCGGTCAAGAACTTAACGACCTCCGGCTCCTTGTCGGCGAGGTTGTTCTGCTCCTTGGGGTCGTTTATCAGATTGTACAGCTCGACGGGCGGTTTATAGTGGAAATCCGGCTCAAGCGCAATCATCAGCTTCCATTCCGGGGTGCGCCAGCCGTGCTTTCTCATCCAGGTGGCTTCCGTGATATAAAACTCGCTCTCCTGCTCTACGCCCTCGCCTGTGATGGCTTTCGTCATGTCGCGGCCGTCAAACTTGATTCCGGAATCAATACCGCACAGCGACAGAATCGTCGGCATGAAATCCTTTATCAAACAGGTGTCCTCAACCCTTCCGACATAGCCGAACTTGTTGTAGCGGAACGCGAACGGTACGACAAGAACGTTGTCATAGATGGAATGATGGTCGAAATAACAGTCGTGATCGTAGAGCGTTTCGCCGTGGTCTGAGATAAACACGACAATGGTGTCGTCCTCAACGCCCGAAGCATGAAGCTTTTCAAGCACCTGATGGATGCATGCGTCCATATACGCAACGGAGCCGTCGTACTGTGCGATGATGTATTCGGCATCGGTGCAGCCCTCAGAGAACCATGTCAGGAAATAGTCGCGGAACGGTTTGAATTCATAGACGGGCTTTAGGGAGTTATTGTTCCGGTCAAACTCGTCTTTGCCGTAAAATAGCCTGTCGAAAGGCTTCGGGGCATAGTACGGGCTGTGCGGATCCATATGGCGCATAAAGAGCAGCCACGGTTTATCCTGCGCAATCAGGCGTTCCATTTCGGGGATTGCCGCGCCGTTCATATTTTCCGCCTTATGCTGTTCCCAGTCGCCGTACTTAATGTAGTTGTCAAAGCCCCTTGAGCTTGCGTTTCCGCCGAAGCCGATGCAGGTGGAGGTATAGCCGTAATCGCGCAGCACCTCGGGAAGCGTTCTGACTGTATCCGTCAGCTGACCCTCGTGGCGCAGCGCTACGCAGTCTGTTCCGAAGCAATCAAAGCCCGTCAGCATCGAGGCATAGCCGGGCGTGGTCGGGATTGAGGGGCTGAACATATTTTCAAAGACGACGCCCTCCTCGATATACTTATCGATGTGGGGCGTGGTGAGCCGCTCGTAGCCGTAAAGGCTCATGTGGTCGCTGCGCAGGCTGTCGATGCCGAAAAGCAGTATGTTCGGTTTTTTGTCCATAGTGATATCCCTTTCCTTTGTACTATCTGCCGCCGAGCCTTTTCAGACAGGCGTTCATATATCCGTAGCTCTCCGCCGCAATGGCGCACGCCTGCGGCAAGGTCTGATCGGGACCGATGACCTCAAGGCAAACCGGACCGTCATAGTCGGCGTTCACCATGGCCTCGAAATAGCCGTAGAGGTCGATGTCCCCGCGCCCGCACGCCTGCAGAGCCGGCTCTCCCGGGGAGGGGCCGTTTCCGAGACAATCGCGGATATGAATATGCTTCATTGAGGCGATGACCTTCGGCAGCTCGAGCGCCGGATTCTCCCCTGCGCGGTGGATGTGGCTCGGGTCCATATCGACACCCAGCGCCTTTGAGTTGATTTCACTGACCATGCGCAGCGTTGTCGCCGTATCATGGACGGCAGCGCCGACATGCGCCTTGAAGCACAGTGTCACCCCGAAGCTCTCGGCATCAGAGGCTATAACAGAAAATATTTCCCTAGCCTCCTTGAAGCTGTCCTCATCGCCGGACTTGCCGCCCGATCCGATGTTTATGACCGGAATACCGATTTCGGCGCATGCCTCAAAGGCAAGGAGCAGCCGCTCGCGGTCACGCGAGGCGACCTCGGCGGACAAAAACGGCAGGTCGTACGCTTCGGAGATTGCCTGAAGCTCGGTCTTCTGGAGCTTGTACCGTGCTAAAATGAGATGCTCGCACATTCCCTCAATCGCGGAGATTTCCACCCCGTCATAGCCGCAGAGCTTTATGGCCTCCGCCGCCTCACGAAACGAGAATTTTTTAAACAGAACACTGTTGACGCCAAGTCGTATCATGGTGTACCCCTTTCGCAAACTAATCCCATTTATTGTAAAGCAATTTAACTGAAATTTCAACGGTTTTAAGATTTTTTCCCACATAAAAATTTTAAAAATTTCGCTTTCGTTTGTTTGACAGGAAATAGCTTCTGTGATATGCTGAAAACGATCAATATATTTGTAAAGGGGGTAATTCCCACGGAACCTTTAATTTTATCCGTTGACTGCGGAACCCAGAGCCTGAGAGTAATCCTGTTCAACAAACGCGGCGAAATTGAGGGCGTTCAAAAAATCGTGTTCGAGCAGCCGTATTTCAGTAAAGCGGCCGGCTACGCCGAACAAAACGCCCGAATGTATTATGATACAATGTGCACTGCGCTCTCTCTCCTGCGTGAATCGTCAGCGGAGCCGTTTTCACGGATTGCAGCGGTCGCCGTGGCAACCCAGCGGGACACCCTGGTGTTTTTGGACAAGGACAAAAACCCCGTCCGCCCCTGTATTCTTTGGCTTGACCAGCGCGAAGCCGACCTCCATTATAACCGGCACTTCAATAAAGCGCTCGCGGCTGCGTTCGCAGCCGCCGGTGCGTCGCATTCGCTCGAGCACGCCCTGCGCCACTCTCATACGCATTGGGTGCGGCTCAACGAGCCGGAAATCTGGGCAAAAACCGATAAGGTCGTTCTGCTCTCCTGTTATCTAAACTATATGCTGACTAAAAAACTTTCCGATTCCGTCGCTTCACAAATCGGACACATTCCGTTTAACGTAAAAAATGCCGGCTGGCATTCATCTGAAAAAAGCCCCTATTACAGCTTATTCGGCGTTACAAAAAGCCAAATGCCGGAGCTTGTCATGCCCGGAGACATTTTAGGCAGCGTCACCGAAGACGCCTCTGTGCAAACCGGCATCCCGGCGGGCACGCCCGTTATCGCCGCCGCCTCGGATAAGGGCTGCGAAACGCTCGGCAATGGTTGCCTGTCCGAGGACATCGCCTCAATAAGCTTCGGCACGACCGCCACGGTCCAAATCACGACGGGAAAACGCATTGAGGTACACCGCTTTGTTTCCCCGTACCCGGCGGCGCAGAAGGGCTTATACAATCCCGAATACGAGGTCTTCAGGGGTTACTGGATGATCAGCTGGTTCTTAAAGGAATTTGCCGCTCAGGAGCTTGAACAGGCGAAACAGACCGGCGTCCACGCGGAGGATTTGCTCAACAAGGAACTGGCAAAAATCCCGGCAGGTTCGGGCGGGCTGATGCTTCAGCCGTACTGGACCCCGGAGCTGATGCTCAAAGACGCGCGCGGCGCGATGATCGGTTTCAATGATACACACACGCGTTTTCACATTTACCGTGCCATCATCGAGGGCATCAACTTTGCCTTGATGGACGGCATGGAACGCATAGAACATAAGACAAAAACGAAGATAACGAGCATGATGATTGCCGGAGGCGGCTCGCAAAGCGCTGAAATCTGCCAGATTACCGCCGATATGTTCGGTATGCCCGTCCGTAGGGTTCAAACGCACGAAACCTCCGGGCTGGGCGCGGCGATATTGGGCTTTGTCGGTATCGGGACGTTTCCCTCCTTACAGGAGGCGGCAAAGCATATGATTCATCAAAGAGACGAATTTACGCCGAACCTGAAAAACAGCGTCGTCTATCAAAAGCTTTACGCGCAGGTCTATAAAAAGATATATCCCGCGCTCGCCGATTTATATACAATAAGCAACGAGATTCTGAGCGCGGCGCAGGAATAGACTGCGCAAGAACGGGGTCGATGCGTCAAGGAAATATTCGCATCAGCGGGCGTTATCGGGCATGCTTAATGCCATCAAAAACAAACACTCCCCTGCCAACTAGTGAAAATCGACATCACATAGGAGTACGCTTTTTATGGTTTTAGCTTTAGTCAATAGCTAACAGCTTGACAGCAACCGCCGGACCGCAGATTCTTTTTCAAACAAAAGGCATCCGCCTTCATGCTCACCTTCGAGTAAACCGTTTTGTTTAAGCTTTGCGAAGAACGGCGAATGCATCGCCTCAAGCAGGCTGTGATCCTTTAAGCTGATGTCCGAATAGGGGGAAAAAGGACACGGCTCTGCCCCGCCGACAGGATTGATATGAAAGAAACCCCTGCCCGCGGCAAGACAGCCGCCGATATGTTTTTCGTCGCCGGGAAATGAGAGAAATATCATTTCCTCATTGGCGGCGCGCAGTTCGTCCTGCGCCCGCTCAAGGAATGCCCTGTCCGCGGCTGAAGGCGCAAGAGGTTTTGTATTTACGGTCACCGGCACATACTCCACAAAGAGTAAAGCGCGGCAGCCCTTTTGAAAAAGCATTTGTGTGAAATCCCTGCCGGTAACGGTCCCGATATTTTCTGTCGTTACCGTAACGGAGACGCCGAAAAGAATGCCTTTTGATTTCAGCTTATCCATCAGCGCCGTCAGGGCATCATATGTTCCGGCTCCGCGTCTGTTGTCTGTCTGCTCCCGATTTCCCTCAAGGCTTAAAACAGGAACAATATTGCGTTTTTCATTAAAAAGCCGGAGATATTCATCATCCATCATCATCCCGTTTGTAAATACCGGAAACAGTATCCTGTCATGCTTAGCGGCCGCTTCTATGACGCCTTTGCGCATAAGCGGCTCACCGCCCGCAAGCAGGATAAACAGCACTCCCAGCTTTTGTGCCTGTGTAAAAATATCGTCCCACTTCTCGTCAGTTAATTGCTCGGGCAGAAAGCTGTCCGAGCAGGAATGGTTTTCTCTGGCGTAACAGCCCTTGCAATGCAGATTACAGCTGCTTGTAATGCTCGCAATTAAAAACGGGGGAATGCTCTCTCCTCTTTTTTCGTAATCGTCTCTTATGTTTTTCGCGCTTTTTCCCGTCGTCAGATATTTCATAATAACGGCGGTTTCTTTCGGATTTTTTAACGAGGCTTTGACGGCGCCTTTTATGATATTCGCGACCCTGCCGCCTACATACTCCGACAATTGAAAATCTTCAGACACACCCGTTCCCCTTTTCAAAATATTCAACCGCAATGAAACCGCAGCGGCTTACCCAAAGATCGGACGCACAACCGCACAAGGATTTCACGGTAATTCATTGTAACCAGTATATGGCGGTTTGTCAATGACAATACCCTTCATCGGTAAACCTGACCTTTTCTTGCAAAAGATATTGATAAACTAATCCGTTTGGTTTAGTATGGTCATAAAAGGAGAACGGTTATGAGGTTTGAGCTGCATACCCATACGCGTGAGAACGACATCGTCGTCACGAAAGACGCCCCCGAAATCGTAAGAATGTATCACGACATCGGCTTTGAGGGCATGGTCATCACCAACCATTTTTTCGATCTGTCGCTCGAATGGTACAAGGACGTGCTCGGCGGCGCTTCGCACGAGGCGATTATCGATTACTACCTGCGCGGCTATAAAAACGCCAAAAAAGAGGGCGATTCGTTAGGGATGGTCATCCTGATGGGGCTTGAGCTGCGCTTTGACGGCACTATCAACGACTATCTCGTCTACGGCGTTGACGAATCATTTTTATACGATTCCCCTCTCCTCAATCAAATGGATTTGAAAAGCTTTCTTTCCATTCTGCCCGACACGGCAATCGTCTATCAGGCGCACCCGTTCAGGGACGGCATGAATATTACCAATCCGAAAAAGCTGTTCGGCGTCGAGGTCTATAACGGCGGAACGTCCCACGACAGAAACGACATCGCGGACATCTGGGCGGACAAATTTCATCTTCATAAAATCTCCGGCTCGGACTATCACCGTCCTGAGCATTTGGGGCGCGGCGGCGTCGATTTTATCAACCGCGTCGGCAGTATCGGGGAGCTTGTAGAGGAGCTTAGCGCCGACAGGTACACTCTGATTAAAACATAAAGGAGCGTTTCCTATGCCCCGCCGCGTTTCAAACATCTCCGTTGCGGGCACGGTCTTCGGAGCGGTTATGACCGTCGTTACGACGATTGTCAGCGCTCTGCTTATCTATATCGAACTTACCCAAAACTGGATCCCTTCAAAGGCTGATGTGGGATTTATTTTCCTTTTTCTTGCCGGTCCGTCAATTTTTTGGGCGTATTTCTCTCCCGGAATCTGGTTCAAAAAGGACGAGATCGTTCTCGAATACCTCCAGCACCGCAACAGAGGGTCGCTGAACAGAGCCGAAATCACCGGTTTTTATATCGAGGACAAAAGCGGCGTCCGCCTGCATCCAAACGAGGATACTCTGGAAAACGTCGTGATTATTATTACTTTATTGGACGACAAAACCCGCGCTTACCCCATCCAGAAGCTGAAACCAAAAAAGCTGTTAATTCTTAATGAAGAGTTTGGCAGAGGGCATTTACTGCCGTAAAAAAGGAGCGACTATGATAAACGTCGGTATTTTGGGCTTTGCCCACGGCCATGTGTTCGGTTTCGGCGAGCAGTGGCAGAAAAACCCCGATTGGGGCGTGCAAATCACAAAAGGCTGGGACTTAGACGAGGTGCGGCGCGCCGACGGCTGCAAACGGCTGGATATTGCCGAGGCAGACAGTGCCGAGGCGCTTCTGACAGATAAAACAATCGGCGCGGTCGTCATCGCGTCTCAGACGCTGTACCACGCCGACCTCGCCGTCATGGCGGCGAAAGCAGGGAAAAAAATCATTGTCTATAAGCCGATAGCGCTGACGCTCGAACAGGCCGACAGGATTGTCAGTGCCGTCCAAGAATACAACACGGACTTTACCATGGCGTGGCAGATGCGCACCGACCCTATAAACGAGCAGATGAGGGCGCTGATTACCGGCGGCGCGCTCGGCAAGCCGTACTATTTCCGCCGCCGTCACGGGCTGGCGCTGCACAACGACCCGAATTTTAAAAACATGTGGCACGTCGACGAGCGCTTGAACCGCGACATTTTTGCCGACGACAGCGCCCATCCCATCGACTGGATGCTCTCGCTGTTCGGCATGCCAGAAAGCGTCGTCTGCGAGCTTTCCACGATGCACGACCCGGCCGTCAGAAACGACCTCGGCGCGGCGATTTTCCGCTATCCGTCGGGACTGCTCGCCGAAATCACCTTCTGCGCCTCCTGCTCGGCGGCCGAGATTACGACCGAATGCTATTTTGAGCGCGGCGCCTTGCAGCACTACGGCGGCGACGGCGTCTCTACCCGTCTGCCGCACGCGGCGATGCCGTCTCTCAAATGGTTTGTCGAGGGTGAGAGCGACTGGCATATCAGCGATATTCCTGTACCCGCCGGGCAATGGGAGCGTATTTGCGGGCAAGGCAAGCCTCTTGCCGATTTCCTGTGCGGCCGCCGTCCGCCGATTGCAACCGCCAAAGAGGGAAAAGACGCGCTTCGCGCCGTACTCGCCTGCTATACGGCGGCAAACGAGGGACGCCGCCTATCCGATTTTTAAGAAAACCTGTGACTCTGTACGGTTTACCGATACTGATGACGGGGGGGCCGACAATGGCTGACAATATACTGTTGTTTCCGGAATTTCAAAAGCTGAAGGAGGAAGTCAATAAACTCCGCACCGAATTGTCCATGCTGGTAGCGGAACGTGATGAACTCTTTCTGATTGAGCGCAAAAATATTGAAACGACCTATCTGCTGACACTGGGCAGTCTTGAATATAAAGCCTATGAGGCTCAGTGTATTTGTTTGCGATTAAAGAGAAAGATGGAATTAATACAGGCAAAGATAAACCGGCAAGAGATAATCGAGCTTGTGCAAATTGAGGATACTCTGAATGACGAATTCGCAGAGTACCAAGAAAAGTTAGAGGAACTCCTGGGCAAGATGAACGCCGCCATTAAACGTAACCGCGCCGAGGTTTTATCAAAGGCACAAGCTAAGGAACTGAAAACACTCTACCGAAGAATCGTAAAATCACTGCACCCGGACTGGCATCCGGACCTGACGTCCGCACAGCTTGACCTCTTTAGAAACGCCGTAACCGCTTATGAAAACGGCGATTTAGAAACACTGCGAATCATTGACGAAATGGTTTATCGTCCCGAGATACCAGAAGCCGATGAGGGGGCAATGACAGTATTGGTACAAGAAAAACAGCGGCTTACCGCATTACTGCAAAGCGTAAAAGCCGGTATTGATAAAATAAAGTCCGAATACCCCTATACCTTTAAAGAACTTGTGCAAAATCCGGAGAAGTTAGCCCGACGAAAAGCGGAAATCGAGGACATGATACGCGAATATGAGGAGATGGCAGCTGCCTATTCGGCTCGCATAGCGGAAATGGTGAGGTAACTGTATGGGGGATTTAATAGAAACAGACGGCGGCGGTTTGATCGGTTTTCTTAACGGGAAAGGCGGAAAGCCGGCCATTCCCATGCCCTTTGAAAGAGATGTCTTTTTATTTGATACCTTTATTGCCGGAACAACACACATCGAAGGCATTGAGGAATTAGAGCCTCATCTGAAAATAAACGATAGATTGGACTTTTTTCGTGAACCCGACAACTGTTATGATGAACAGGCTATTGCGATTAAAACAAGCGAGGGCGTAAAAATCGGATATGTTCCAAAACACGATAATACCATCTTTTCACGCTTAATGGATGCCGGCAAATTGCTTTTCGGCCGTATTGACGAAAAAGAAATGCAGGGAAAATGGCTGAAGATACACATTAAGGTTTATCTTCACGAATAATCATGATAAAGCAAAAGATATAATAAAAGAGAACAGTACAAGAAGAAAGACTGTCAGAAGACGCTGCCGTGTGTTCCGTCATCAATCAAATTGTTTGACACATATTTTATCCTTTGTTATACTAAATAATGAATCACAGTAAAAAAAGCCAGACTCGTGTATCAAAATTCGGAAAGGTGTGCGGAATATGAAGGATTATGATGTCGTGATTATCGGCGGTTCAACGGCAGGATGCTATTTTGCCGATAAAATGGCGCAAAACGGTTTTAAGGTTCTTGTTATCGAGAAAAGCAGCCGTGAAAAGGTAAGCCCCGAATATGATGTGTTCCATATGGGACTGTCTGATATGCAGCAGTTCAGCCTTGAAATTCCTCAGCCCGGGGACCCGGAGTATTGTTTTGAGTTTGAGGACAGCGACAATTATTCGGCCTTCGGCAATCATCCGAAACCATCAAAATTTCCGGTAGTCGGCATGCATAAGCACGCCTATATTCTCCGCATGGCGGATAAAGCCATAAAATCCGGTGCGGATTTCCTCTATGAGGCGCCATTTTTAAAGCCGATTTATACCAACGGCAAAATCACCGGCGTTACCTACAAAACCGCAGGGGGAGAAGAAAGCGTCAGCTGCCGCCTCGTTGCGGATTGTTCCGGCATTCCGGCTGTCGTCAGGCGTTCTTTGCCCGCATACTACAAAATAGAACCCTTTGAGCTTACCCCGAACGATGTTTTCTTTGTTGTGCTGAAGTACATAAACTTTGCCGACAAACGTCCGAAATGGCTGCAGTCCGAATCTTGGCTGTTTTATAAAACATGGCTCGCTCCGAGTGACGACGACGGCGCGATTCTCGGAGTCGGTGCCAATTTCGGTTATGACTATGCCGAAAAGATACTGGATTTATTTATAAAAAATGTTAAAATGCCTGAGTATACCGTCAGAAAAACCGAACGGGGCAGAACGCCGTATCATCGCGCTCCCTACTCATTCGTCTCCGACGGATTCATTGCCATGGGCGATGCCGCCTGCCTGACCAAGCCCTTCTGCGGTGAAGGCTGCACCTGTGCGCTCGTACTAAGCGATATTGCGGCAGACGTCATCACAGGAATCTTGAAAGCGGGGGAATATCCGACGCGCGAAAAGCTCTGGAGTATCAACAAGCGGTATAATGACGCTCAGGGCAAGGAATTTGCGGGCCTGCTTGCCATGCTGATCGGCGTTATCCGGCATAATGCCGAGGAAAACGAATATTTCTTCAAACATGATGTGATTTTCAGCCGCAAGATTCTTGGCGGCGGTGCCGGGGGTGTTTCGCTGAGCACTCCGGATATTCTGAAAATGGTTCTCTTTATTATCGCGGGGGTAATTTGTAGAAAGGTTCGCCCGTCAACCGTAAAAAGCATTGTCGGTGCGGCATTAAACAGCGGCAAGATTACAAAGCTTTATGAAGAATATCCCGAAACGCCCGACGGATATGATGAATGGGTCATAAAGGCCGGGGCTCTTTGGAAAAAGATCGGCAGTATGTCAGACTTTAAGCTTTTGGGCTGATAAAAAATCAAGTATATAATTTATGCGGGAGCCCGTTAGGAGCTCCCGCAAACTTATTATTGTTTCTCGGCTGCTTCAGCACGGCGCTTTTGCAGCTGCTCTGCAATTTCTATCTTCTTTTTACCGACAAGGTCGTATTTGAACATCGGCAATGCGGCGAGCAGGCTGAAAATGCCCGGGAGCGCCGTATAGGCGAAATAGGCGAGTGATTTCGTGCCTTCGGAGAAGGAGGTGGCGTTGGCGTCGTAGCGCGCGGCGCGCAGAAGGATCAACCCGAGCGCCGTACCCATGGCTAAGCACACCTTGATTGTCAGGCTTAAAACGGCATACGCCGTACCTTCGGTGCGCCGGCCGGTCTTAAGCTCATAGTAATCAACGCAGTCGGCGGTCATAATCATCGGCATCAGCGTCACCGCGCCGAACTGCAAACCGATGAGGAACAGGAAAATAAACATCAGCGTCCGATTATCGGTGCCGATCAGGTATGTCGCCAGCGAAATAGCGAAGCCGTAGAGGGACATCCCGATAAAGACGTTGCGTTCGCCGAGCTTCTTGATGAGCAGCGGGGTAAGCACCATGCTGATCATCGAGCCGACGGCGGTTGTGATGCCGAGCACAACAATCAGATTCTGACCGCCGAGCAGGACGTTGGCCGCCTGTATCTGGATACCCATCGCCATCTGGCGACCGAAGCCGAGAAAATAGGAGATAATGACGAGCATCAGCGGCTTGTTGTCCTTCAGCGTGTGCGCCATATCGGAAAAACTCATCTTCTCCGCTTTGTACGGAACGCGCTCCTTGTTCCAGAAGACGATGAGCGCGAACATCAAACAGCCGAGGATACCGATGATTGCCGCGGAGAGCAGATATTCGGCACCGTTGATAGGCGTATCCTTATCCCCTTCGTAACCGTAAACCTGCGAGCCGCCCGAGATGATGAGGCAGGCTACCGGCACGATGACGTATGCCGCGGCAAAGCCGACGGATTTAAGGGTGTTGGCGATCGAAACAACGCTTGTGCGCTCGGTCGGGTTGGGCGTGAGCACGGAGGCGATGCCCTGCGACGGCACATCTCCCAGCGTCATAGCCATGCTCCACAGCAGAAACGTAACGAATATGTAGACATACAACGCCGTCCCGCGTAACGGCACCTCGGTGAAAACGACAATCGTCAGGATTGCCAGCGGCGCCAGCGAATAGAGGATAAAGGGCTTGAGCTTACCGCGCTTTGAATTGGTGCGGTCAATAAGATTGCCGACAACCGGATCAAACGCCGCCGATACGATTTTCACGGCGAGCAGCAGTATCCCGACGACCGCGAGGTCCGCTCCCATCTGCGCTCCGTAAAACTCCGCCTGATAGGAGTTCATAAAACCAACTATTGCCTGAAAACCGAACAATCCGAGGGAATACGCCAAAATCTCTTTTTTGCTCATGTGCTTTTGTGTAATGTCCACATCATCAACTCCCCTGTGTATATAAGGTATCATACGCCCGTGAAATATTCAAGGGTTTTATCCGAAATCCGCCATAACGGTTTTTTTCTATTGACTTTTTGCGGGAACATGGTACATTTAAAATATTCTGCTACAGGAGGTTATGCGCTTGAGCGGCTTTGACAGTCTGAAAAACGGGTTTTGTGCTCCTGCCGACGAGTTTTCGGCCTTTCCGTTTTGGTTCTTAAACGATAAGCTCGAGGAAACCGAGCTCATACGTCAGCTTGACGACTTTAACGCAAAGGGGATATGCGGCATCGTGCTGCATCCCCGGCTTGGTCTGTCTGCCGAAACGCCGTACCTCAGCGGAAAATATATGTACTATATAAAAGTTTGCGTCCGGCGCGCCTCTGAACTTAACATGAAGGTTGTGCTGTATGACGAGGGCATGTACCCTTCAGGCAGCGCGGGAGGGCTTGTCGCCGCGGAAAATCCGCGTTGGCGCTCGCGGGGCGTGTATTCGGTAAAACGGACAAAAAAATGGCGCGTTCCGAAAGACGAAACGCTTATCGGGTACTATCTGCTTAAATTTTCAAACGGGCAGCTGACGGATGCCATAAGAGCGGAGGAAAACGAGACCCAAGACGGATACGAGCCCTATGCTTTTTTATGCGGCTATACCAAAGGGTGTATCCGCGGCGTACACCCGGGCACCGACGATACCGATTCCGGCGCGCCGCCCTCGGGCGACTTGCTCGGCTCCGACGCGGTCAACGCGTTCATACGCCTGACGCACGAGAGATATTATACGGCTTTGAGCGGCTATTTCGGCACCACGGTCATCGGCTTTTTTACCGACGAGCCGGACGTCACGGGACGGCGCAGCAAAATGCCCTCCTACGCCGTCTGGACAGAAAATTTTTATCCGGATTATCGGGAGGCCTGCTCCGGTGAGGAACTGCTGCCGTGGCTGCTTTTTGAGGGGACGCATACCGAGCGGGCGCGTTCGTGTCACAAGCACGCCGTTTATCAGCGGCTATCGGAGAATTACTACGGAAAGCTTCAGAAATGGTGCCTTGACCACAACATTTTTCTGTGCGGTCATCCGGCAGAAAGCGGCGATATCGGACTCGAAAGAAAGTTTTCCGTTCCGGGACAGGACATCGTCTGGCGCATGATTGATCCCGAAAACAACCTGTCCTCCCCTGACAGCATCGCCGCCAAATGTGCTTCCGACAGCGCTAAAAATCTCTCCCGCCGCCGTTGTTCCATGGAGGTGTTCGGCGTCTGCGGACAAAAGGGCAACCCGTGGGATTTCACCTTCGGAGATATGCTGTGGCACTTGAACCACATGTTCGTGCGCGGTATCAACATGATATTTCCGCACGCTTTTTACTATTCAACGCGCACCTCTCTCCAGTTTTCCGATCGGCCGCCGGACGTCGGCCCCCACAACATCTGGTGGGAGGAATACGCGCCTCTGGCAGGGTATATGGCGCGCCTGTCGTTTCTCAATACCGACTCAAAAAACTGTCCGCTCTGCGCGGTTCTCTGCTCGGAGGACATGCTGCCCTACACGATTGCCAAACCACTTTTTGAGAATCAGATACCATTCAACTATGTCACCCCGGATCTTCTAAGCGAAGGCGTCCTCAAAGCAGGCGGCTACCGCTACACCGTCCTGCTTGTCGGCGATATGGAAATTTCGCCCGAACTTCAGTTTGAGCTGCACGTGTTTGAGGGAGCGGGCGGTGCGGTCTTCTACGCAAACGGCAAAAGCGAACAGGAAATCTTGTCCTTTGTCCTTAAGCACGTCGAACGTGAGTTTTACTTTGAAACGATCTCCGGCGATCCTTGCGCTCTCAGAATCGAAAAAATTCAAAAATACGGCTGTTCTGTGTATCTACTCTGCAACGAGAGCGCTCCCGACAGCAAGAACACCGTTGACGGCATCCTTCATATCTGCGAAAAAGGGCGCGTCTACCGCGCCGATCCGTTTAGGGGCACTTTTCTTTCCTTGTTCTCCGAGCGAGAGAACGGCGGCACCAAAATCCCGATAAAAATCCGCCCGTGCCGCATAACGGTACTGGCGGTCAATGAAGACGAAGCGCCGGACGGCGTACGTTTCGGTCCGGGAGAGGTATGCGATATCGGCTTTACAGACTATACCGCCGGAGAAATCACGATAAACGACGGCGGCTTTTTTGAAATCCTCTACACGGGTACGCTGATGATTAACGAAATTGACACGCGGCTTGTACTGCGCCTGCCCGAGGTACGGGATAAAGCCAAAATATATATCAACGGCGCGCATACCGACACGCTGCTGCTGCCGCCGTGGAAAACGGATATAACCGATTTTGTCTACAGCGGCGAAAATCTGATTGAGGTGCGTGTGACGGGGAGCGCCGCCAACCGTTTCGGAACGGCGGTACCTATGGGATTATTGCCCAAATGAGAATTTAAGGGCGATAGATTCTTGTTTCCCGCAACGAAGGCACGACACCGTGCTCCGTTAAGAGCGCCGTAATCCTGTCGAGAATACCGTTGTCCTCGCCCGAAAGGCAGATGCACAGCGACATAGTATCGCCAAAACCGATGGCAGAAAAATTGAAGCCTCCCCCGCCCGCGCCGAGATACACTTCAAGCCTTTCTATCTCCCCCTCGATTTCCGCAGGGAGCCGATGATAGCCAAGGTTACTGAGCGTCGTCGTGATTTTGGCAGCCCCGAGCACGCGAAAACCTTTGCGAATGATTTTATCGCGCAGCGCGCGCGGAGTAATTTTTACAATCGGATTCATCGCGAGCCGCGCATTGGAACTGGCGAGCTTTATCAGGCGCTCTTTTTCCGTTCCGGCGCGCATCTGCTTTTTTACCTCGCCGCAGACCTCCTCAAACGTCATGTCCCGTGACGGCCACATCTCCAGATTGATGTAGAGGGCAAAATTGCGCTGGGAGGGAATTTTAAACACACCCCTTAGATCGATGGGAACCGAAAGCTTTATCGGCAGCGTTTCGGTTGTTTTATCGTAAAGGGGAAGTATTGCGGCATAAATCAGCGCGAGCAAATAGTCGTTGACTGTCAGACCGCGCGGCGCGGTGAAGCGCTTTATTTCCCATATGGACGCCGTGACACATATGTCCCTGAGCAAACCGGGTACGGTGTCGGTCATGAGGCGGCACGCGTTGCTATCCCGCCTGCTCAGGCGTTTGCCGCGGCGCAGCAGCGTCCTGTTGGCATCCTCGGTTTCCTCCTGTGACGGAGTGTCGCGGTAATCGGACACCCCCGGACACGGCGACGGCGCAAAGCCCCGCAGCGTAAAATACCTTGTCAGCAGCGCCCGAAAAAACATCATGCCGCCCATGCCGTCGGCTTGCGTGTGGGAAATATCGAGATACAGCTTCTTCCCGAAATAGTACAGCCTGAACGACGGCTTATCCGTATCAAAAACCGCCGGCAGCACGCGTTCGGGATTGTCCTGCCGTATGACAACGTCAAAATCATGCGCCGGTACATGATAATAGTCAAAAAAACCTTTAATCAGGTGACTGTACATGACCGGAAACCGCGGGGCGAGGTCCTCTACGGCTTGCCGTAAAGCCGCAGCGTCAACGTCCTCTTTCAACACGACCCCCAAACGGAACATATATCCCCTGTTGCCGCGAATCAGCACCGGATAAAGTTTTGAAGGAATATCGGTCGGTATGCGTATTCCCTTTGTCATACAGCACCTCCCTGCTTTGTTTCTTGTACCTATTTTAGCAGACCCTGTCGTAATTGCAACAGTTATTTCAGAAAAGAGATGTCTATGCCGCCTTTATCCGTTTTGATAAAACCCGCGTCGTCCGCGTGCGACATGAACTGCGCCTACTGCTTTTATAAAGATATCGCCGCCAACCGTGAGCAGGCTTTTTTGGGTATGATGTCAAAGGAATTGCTTGAAAAAACGATAAAAAGCGCTTTTGACTATGCAGAAGGTTCCTGTACGTTCGTCTTTCAGGGCGGAGAGCCGACTCTCGTCGGGCTTGATTTTTTTGAAACCGCCGTCGCACTCGAGAAAAAGTATCAAAA
This sequence comes from uncultured Eubacteriales bacterium, assembly GCA_964516565.1. Lineage (GTDB taxonomy): Bacteria > Bacillota > Clostridia > Oscillospirales > Acutalibacteraceae > DTU089. Next base: position 36,272 of record CAZEXA010000010.1, read on the forward strand.
GCCCGGTGTCACCGTCAGCAACTGCCTTCAGACAAATGGTTTCGGCATCGACGAACCCTTCGCCGATTTTCTGCGCGAAAACCGCTTTCTGACCGGCCTTTCCCTTGACGGTCCGTCGGAAATACACAACAAAAACCGAAAAACAAACAGCGGCAAGGACACCTTTAACCGGGTGATGCAGACCGCGGCGCTTTTTAAAAAATGCGGAGCCGACTTCAATATCCTGTCTGTCGTTACGGGACAGAGTGCGCGGTACATCGAAAAAATCTATCGCTTCTTTCAAAAACAGAGCTTTGACTTTCTCCAGTTCATCCCCTGTATCGAGCCGTTTGGAGTGGGTGAAACGCCGTCCCCTTACGCTTTAACGCCCGAAAAATACGGCGCGTTTCTCATCAAATTGTTCGATCTCTGGTACGACGACTTAAAGAAAGGGCATTATGTCAGCATCCGTCATTTGGACAATTGGTTTTCGATTTTACTCGGAGGAAAGCCGGAGTCTTGCGGTATGAGCGGACACTGCGCGGTGCAGTTTGTCGTCGAAGGCGACGGCGGCGTCTATCCCTGCGACTTCTATGTGCTCGACGAATGGCGTTTAGGCACGATCGGCAGGGAGAGCTTTACCGCAATACAAAACAGCACCGCCGCGGCGCGCTTCATCGGGGCGTCGCTTGCCGTCCCTTCCGAGTGCCGCGCCTGCCGATGGGTTTTTTTGTGCAGAAACGGCTGCCGGCGTGAACGCGGGGAGGATGGGAAATATATTTACTGCGATTCTTTGAAAACCTTTTTTGAGGCAAGAGAACCGCAAATGCGCGAAGCTTTATTTCTTGTTGGGAATATATGGGTATAGTCTGTTAATATTTTTATATTTTTTTATCGTTTTCAATAAAATATATTTACAATTCATATTTCTTGTGGTAATATCAATTAAAATCTTACTTCAATGGAGGTGAATATTCGTGGAAGCTATTTTAGGAATTTTATCCGGTATTTTCGAGACAATCGACTTTGAGGCCATCATTGCTACGATTACAGACTTGTTCGGCAATCTCCTGTAAGCAACAAAAAGCTTAAGTGACGGCGCTTTTTGCGCCGTCGCTTTTACTGTAAAAAGGTGATAATTTTGAAAAAAGTTGTATTGATATCGCTTGCCGTCCTTCTCTTTCTGACGCTTTCGGCGTGCAGTCTATGGTCGGGCGGCATCCCCCTCGGTACAGAACAGGCGTTATCAGAAGAGACGTCGAAAACCGAGCCGGGCGGCACAACGACCGTACCGTCTTCTACGGGAACCGTCCCGACGACCGAGAGCACAACCTCCGGCACAAAAACGACAACAAAAAAGTCGGCGGGCACGACAGCGAAAAAAAAGCCGTCTCAAAATACAACCTCCAAATATGAGCATTCCGGCACCGTACATTTTTCCGATTCGCCGGATAATCTGTTTATAAAGGCCGTGGTCAACGCATACGGCGCTGACCCCGCGCTCCTCGCCGCCATCTATTATGTGCCGCAAAACGACGCCAATACCGTGCTGCAGTTTGACGGTTCCAAAAACAGCGACGGGACGCTGATCCGCAACGAGCACACGCTGAAATACATCTATACCGTCGATGCCTCCTATACCGTGCTCCAACGTGCCAGCGAAAACCCTTTGGAAAACAAGGGGTGCAAAACAACCGAAAGCATGGTGATGTTTTATTCCGTACGAAAATGGCTGATCCCGGAATTCGAAAACGAGCTTTCCTGATACGGCGCTTAGGGAACCCGCGCGCTTTTTAAATACGTTATTTCCCGTCTCTTGCATTCGTGAGCGGCGGATGGTATACTATACTATATTGTTCCGTTTATGCAAAAACCTATTCGCGTCTGTGACGCCTTCTATAAACCGCCGGAAAAAAATAAAGGAGAAAAAATGCTTTTTAACGAACTCAATATCATCGAGCCGATACTCAAGGCACTAGAGGCTGAGGGATATACCGAGCCGACTCCCATTCAGATGCAAGCCATTCCGCCGCTGTTCGAGGGTCACGATCTGCTCGGCTGCGCCCAGACGGGGACGGGTAAAACCGCGGCGTTTGCCATCCCGATTCTGCAGACGCTGACCTTGCAGAACGCGGCGCAGAAAAGCCAACGCGTAATCCGTGCGCTGATTGTCGCGCCGACAAGAGAACTGGCCATTCAGATTGGGGAGTGCTTTGACGCCTACGCCGCCAATCTGACTTTGAAAACGCTCGTCATCTTCGGCGGCGTCGGTCAGAAGCCGCAGACAAACGCTCTGCAGAAGGGTGTCGATATTTTAGTCGCCACACCGGGACGGCTGCTTGATTTGATTAATCAGGGTTATGTGAAATTAAATCATGTGTCGCTCTTCGTCCTCGACGAGGCCGACCGTATGCTCGACATGGGGATGCTGCCGGATGTAAAAAGAATATTGAAATATTTGCCTTTAAAACGGCAGACGATGTTCTTCTCTGCTACTATGCCCGCCGAAATAAAAAAGCTTGCCGACACCATGCTACAAAATCCGGTCGAGATTGAAATCACGCCGTCGAAAGCGCCGATCGACATCATCGAGCAGGGCGTCTGCTTTGTCGATAAGGAAAACAAGACAAAGCTACTGATCCACTTTTTGGACAACATCGACTACGATTCGGTGCTGGTTTTCACTAAAACCAAGCACGGGGCGGACAAGGTTGAGCGGGATCTTTTAAGGCACGGATTTAAAGCCGCCGCCATTCACGGCAACAAGTCGCAGATGAACCGGCAGGCAGCCCTGAACGCTTTTAAGGAGCGGAAAATTCGTATTCTTGTCGCCACGGACATCGCCGCGCGCGGACTTGACATCGAAGAGCTGTCCCATGTCGTCAATTATAATCTTCCCGATGTGCCGGAAACCTATATCCATCGCATAGGGCGTACCGGCCGCGCGGGACTCGGCGGCGTTGCCGTATCCTTCTGCGACGCTGAGGAAAAAGGGCTTTTGTCCGATATTCAGCTGATGATTGGCCGTCACCTGCCCGTCGGAGAGGATCATCCCTATCCGATGCTGAATCCCGACGCCGGAAAGAAGCCAAAGGCGTCTGTTCCCGGGCGCGTTGTACAGGGCGGCTACAGCCGGTACGGGAAAATTCAGGTGCAAAAACAGGTACCTGATATAAAAACAAATGACAAGCGAAGGTAGTCTCCTTGACTGTCAGGCGTCATCTGTTTGGAAACGCCCGAAAGAAAAAAGAAGCCGCCCGCGTACCCGATTTAAGAAGGGAGCGGCAGACTATAAAAATGCAGGAAGATAACTTCATGACATATCCGAAAATGATCGTGTTTGATTACGGACATACGCTCTGCTATGAGCCGGGCTTTGACCCGCTTTCGGGAGAGCGGGCGCTCTTTCAATATGTCGCCCAAAACAAGAACGGGCTGACGCCCGAACAGGTCAACGACTATGCGCAGGAGCTGTTCGGCGCACTGCAGGAGGAGCGGCAGCGCGGGTTCGAGTTCCACGAGCGCCAGTTCCAGAGGCTGCTCTACGAATATCTGGAAATTACACTGAATATTTCCCTTTTTGAGGCGGAGAAGGTCTTTTGGAACGCCGCAGCGCCCGGTGAGATCATGCCCGGCGCGGATAAAGTGCTCGATTACCTGAACGAACGGGGTATCCGCAGCGGCGTTATCAGCAACATCGGCTTTTCGGGAGAAGCGTTAAAAGAGCGTATCGACCGGCTGCTCCCGCATAACCGCTTTGAGTTCATCATCGCATCGAGCGAATATATTTTTCGCAAGCCCAGTCCCCTGCTCTTTGAACTGGCGCTTAAAAAAGCGGGACTTTCAAGCGGCGAGGTCTGGTTTTGCGGCGACAACGCCGCCGCAGACGTCATGGGTGCGACGAGCGTCGGTATTTTTCCGGTCTGGTACGAGAACCAAACGCTTGAAAACCCGTTTCAGGATAAAAGCGGCATAACGCCTGACTGCGCGCATCTGCACATCCATGATTGGGGCGAACTGTTAGCGGTTCTTGAAAAGGAGAAGCATGAAAAGGCGGGAAAACAATAAACTGCCGTCAGACAGCGATAATCCCTCCGAGGAGAAAAAAGATAAACCGGATTTATAACCTTTTTTATTGTGTAAAAAGAGAAATCCCCGACGATGTCGGGGTTTTGCTTTTTTTGTTATTCTTCGTCTTTATCCGCGAGCTGGAGCGGGATACTACAGACGACGATGTGCTTATGCTTTAGCAGGGCGCGTTGAATATGAGAGGTCGTGTTGTTGTGCAGAATATTATGCCAGCGCTTCTGGACGCGGAACTGCGGCAGGATGACCGAAACAATTTCGCCCTCGGTCAGGCCATACTCCGCCGAGGAGATAAACTCAAGCAAAGGCTCGACAACCTCGCGGTACGGTGAGTATTTGATAACCAACGGGATATCGGTATGTAGCTGTTGATAGCGCTGCTCGTTCTTTTGCTGTGAATCCTCGTCGATAACGACGTTAAAGGCAGTAACGTTGTCCGAAATCGTCTTGGCGTACCTTAGTGCGCGGACGCTTGCCTTATTGACGCTGTCAATGGGAACAATGACGCGATTCTGATAGATTTTATCTTTGGAAAGAACCCCTTCGTAATCCTCAGGCTTAATCTTTAATTTGTCGTGAACACTATTATAGTGCCCTTTGACCCTCTCCATAAAGAAAACCATAACGGGAATCAAAAAGATAACAATCCATGCACCATGCTTGAATTTTGTTATCGCGATAATTACGACGGCTGTCGCGGTCATAACCGCTCCAAGCCCATTGATTAACGCTTTATGGAACCAATGCTTGTCCTCTTTGCGCAGACGGAGCCACCGCAGAAACATCCCCGATTGTGACAGTGTAAAGGAAATAAACACACCAATAGCATAAAGACCGATGAGCGCTTCGACCTTCGCCCTAAACACAAAAATCAGAAGAGACGCTACAACCGACAGAAGAATAATTCCTTTATCATAACTCAAGCGATCGCCGCGCATACTGAACTGCCGCGGCATGTAGCCGTCCCTCGACATAATCGAGATAAGCATCGGAAAACCTGAAAACGCGGTATTGGCGGCGATAACGAGGATGACGAATGTTGTAAAGGTAATGTAATAGTACATGAGGCTGTTTCCGAAAATTTGGTGCGCGACAAGGACAAGCAGCGCGTCTCCGCTGGGATTAATCTTGTAAAAATTGAATAAAAGGGCCGTGCCGCCAAACAAGGTAACAATGATAACCAGCAGCAGCGTCAAGACGATTTTTGCGTGTTTTACGGCCGGTTTCTTAAAATTCGGAACGCCGTTACTGATAGCCTCCACGCCAGTAAGCGCCGTACAGCCGTTGGAAAACGCCTTGAGGATGAGCAGCGCCGTTATCGACTGAGTGGCATTGCCAATCGGTTCTGCCGGTGTCTCAATTGGCTTATCGCCGACAATCACTTTATAGAAGCCGACAATGAGCATAACGAGAATTCCAAAAATAAACGCGTAGGTGGGTATACCGAAAATTTTAGACGACTCACGCATTCCGCGTAGGTTACCAAGCATCATCACGCCGACCAAAACGATACAAATCGGCACCTCAAAACCCTTTATCGGCTCGAACGCCGAGGCAATCTGCTGAACGCCCGAGGAGATGCTGACAGCGACGGTCATGATATAATCAATGGCAAGAGCGCTGCCGGCGATGATGCCGGTACGCGTGCCGATGTTTTCCTTGGCGACCGTATAGGCACCGCCGCCGTTGGGATGACAGGTGATAATCTGTCGGTAAGAAAGGACAAGCGTAATCAGGAGCACCAGAATGGCTCCCGAGATTAAGGTCAGCTGTTTAAATGCCAAAATACCTATGGCGGGAATAAGGATGGCAAGCATTTCCTGGCCGGCATAGGCGACCGAGGATATGGCGTCGCTGGACAGAATAGGCAGACCCCACCCAACGCCGAACCGCTCCCCTTCGAGCGCCTCGTTGTGCAGTGGTTTCCCGACAAAAAACCGCTTTACTTTGTGCAGGTTATTTATAATAATTCCCCTCGTTTCGTAATCGCTGTTGATTGTGAAAAATAACGTCAGCCGCAGCGGTACCGTGACCGCGCACAACAGATATTTATTATATCTTTTCAATTAAAAAAGTCAATACTTCTTGTC
>CAZEXA010000010.1:42526-44559 GCA_964516565.1 uncultured Eubacteriales bacterium
TCATCAGTCAATGACCACGCGCCGGCGTGCTGAACGCCGAAATCGTCGGTGTGCATATCGATGCTGGTCCAGCCGGCGAACACCCGATCGGTTCCGCCGCGGGAATTGTTGTTCATAACCGCGAGCGCTTCTTTAAAAAAGCTGTAGCCGCCGATGTGTTCCATTGAGAAGCGCAGACGCGGGAACCGGAAAGCGACCTCGTCCCACAGCAGAATATGATAATCCGACAGGCGGTGCCAATGCAGCCCCGTATGAAATGAGAGAAACAGATTGTTGCGCTCGGCAGCCGCGTAAACCTCACAGAGCTGTTCGCCGTCGACGCGCACCTCCTGCGCTGCCGGGTGAATCTTAATCCCCAAAAAGCCGTAGGAGGCGATTTCATCCACCTGTTCCGTCAGATTATCGCTTTCAAAATCAATCGTTCCGAAGCCGACAAGACTGGGGTCGTCCTTGATTTGGCCGCTCAGCCAGCGGCTCGTGTTCTCGTCCGCGCCCACACGCGTGTTCTGATTTTTAAGCGGCGCAAAGCATACCGCTTTTTCGATGCCGCATTCCTCCATCAGCCGTTTTAAGTCGGCGACCGTCCCTCCTGCCTTTGAGCCTTCGGGGAACACATGCGCGTGATTGGCAAAAATTCTATACTCCATTTAGTCGTTCTCCTCCGTTTTTAGCAGCTCACCGGGAATGTCCTCAATGACCTCGCATTTGTATATTCTCGTCCACACCGAGGGCGTCAGGCGCAGTGTATAGCCGCAGCCGCACGGCGTCAGCCACTCGTGCATCGGCAGCTCGGGAATCCCGAACGCCGCGAGTAGCGTCATGATAACTCCGCCGTGAGTAATGACCGCCGCGGTCTCCGTTCCGGTTTTTAAGAGTCCTTCGGTCAGCCTTAAGAACTCCGTACAGACACGCCTCTGAAAATCGCGGTTTGATTCGCCGTTAAGCGGGGCGGCTTCCTCCCCGCCCTTCAGCCATTCCCCGAACTCCGCATATCCTTTCAGCTCTTCGGCGGTAAGTCCTTCAAACTCTCCGAAATCACACTCGGAAAAGCCCGTCATCACGGCGGGCTCATTATCCGGATAAAGTATTTTTGCCGACTGCAGACAGCGCGACAGCGGGCTTGACGCCACAACCTTTACAAGGGGATATACAAACTCCGTCTTCATTTGCTTAAGTTGCGCCTCACCCTCAAGTGAAAGCGGTTCGTCGGTATGGCCGATATAGCGACCCTCGGCGGCACCGGCGGTCAGACCGTGCCGGATCAGGTGGATACGATAAGTTTTCATTGCGTCCTCCGGAAATATGTGCTAATATGTTATACAGATAGTATAATAATTGCAGGCCCGATTTTTTCTCTTTTATTTTCACTAACTAAAAGGAGAATGACTATGTCTACCTTCCCCGAACGGCTGACACAGCTGCGTACCGAAAAGAATGTAAGCCAAAAGGAGGCAGCCGCGGGGCTGGGTCTCTCGCAGGCGCTGCTGTCGCACTACGAAAAGGGCATCCGCGAATGCGGGCTTGACTTTTTGTGCCGGGCGGCAGACTATTACAACGTCACCGCCGACTATTTACTCGGCAGGAGCGTCAGCCGCAGCGGACTGTCCGAAAGCGCGATGGACGACCGCGAGGACGACGCCGTCCTTTCGACGGCGACCATTTACCGTGCTGCCATCATGGCGTCCGAACGCCTGAATGCCGGCGGAGCGAGCGCGGGCGAACAGGTCAGCGCCTTGTACGCGCTGTCCATCTACCGCACATTGCTTGCCGCCTCAAACCACGGTTATATCCCGAAACGGTGGTTTTCTCTGCCGCCGAAATACAGCGACGGCTTCGCTTTGGCAAACGTCGAGCGGCTGCTGCACGATTTCCCCGAAAGAACCGTAGACACTAAGCGTAAGGGCGGCGCCGAGCCGCTGTGCGTACAGACGGTAATCACCCATACAGAGGAGCTTCTCAAGAAAACAGCCGCGGCGGTTCGCGAATAACGCCGCGGTTATCTGTTATTGCTTCATGGTTTCTTTATAGAGACG
>CAZEXA010000011.1:0-40593 GCA_964516565.1 uncultured Eubacteriales bacterium
TTTATTATTTTTTCGTAGGCTCTTTTTTGGCTACCCCAACATTTATTATAGAGCCGTTTTTCTTTTGACTCGAACCAACGGTCTATTGCGGTTAACATAAAGAAAAAACGAAGTTTTTTCCAGAGCCTTTCGCAGAAAGGCTTTCCGCAGAGGTCGTTGGTTTGTCCGGTCAAAAGACCGGGCGTTTTGTTTTGTTTTTACCTTGCTGCGCTTCGACCAACGACCCATGCTTCACAGCCGCATGGCGGCTGTTAACTGGCGCGTGCGCCGCCGCTGCCGGGGGCAGAAAAAGGCGGTGCTCGCGCAGGAAGAAACACAGAGCGCCGCGAAGTGAGTAACGAGCGGGGCGACAATGTTTCTGACCGGGCGGGTCGTTGGTTTGAGATGAGAGCACGAAATCCACCCTTGCGGGGTGGGTGAGATCCACTTTAAGCGGATGAAATCCCTGCGGGATGAAATCGCCCAAGGCGATGGGTGGATTTCATTTCACATTTTGCTATAGCAAAATATTTCACCTGAGCGCAGCGAAGATTTCACCGCAGGCTTTGCCCGCGATTTCACTAATTATTTATACTCAAGTTTTTGCATCATTAACTCATCAATATATTTATTATTTAAATATTTTGGGTGCTTAGCTAAAATTCTTATAGCGTCTTTTAAAAATATAATAGCCCATTCATCCAACATCTTATTTGTTTCCTTTTGTTTTAAATCTGAAGGAGTTGAATGGACGATTTTTGATCTGGAATTATATAATTCGAAAACAATATCTTTAGTTTTAGCAGGAGAAAACGGAAAATGATTACATAGGGTTGAAATTGTTGCCATTCTACATGAAATTTTATACTTTAAATCCCCCCTTTCACCATTCCCTAATAGATATTCAAGACCAATAACAGCGTTTAGTATTCTTTCTTCTTCTGAATCGTTAAATTTACATTGAAGCAGTTTTTCAATTGCATAATCTAAGTTTTTATCTGAAACTCTCATAAGTTTTAAAAACAACTCTATAATTTCTAATTCTAATGAATACTGAATTGTATGATTTTCATCATCATTAGAGAAATATTTCGAATATCGGGCGTATGACCGGAAGGATTTCGGGTATTCATTTACAACAAATCCAGTTAAACCGAAAAGATTACCGTTACAATCTTTGCTAATCCAGTTATTTGTGGGCTTTGCAATGAGTTGTATATATCCAGTTGTTTGCTTTGTTAAAATGAAAATTGAAGCAAAAAATTTGTTTATTGTTTGCATTGGGTATGCCGATTTTTTATTGAATTTAAAACTATCCATAAATTGATAATTTTTTAAGGATTTTCCTCTTATGACTAACATGTGAGTAGCACAGCCAGCAATATTTTTTTCAAATTCAGCATCATCGCTAATTATTGCATATTTAGATTGAATAAACTTTTCGGACATTTTTTCAATATGACAGTTTTCTGAAATCTCAATAAAATCTCCTTGAAATGTCAACATTAAAATGGGAACACAAACATCATATTGTAACTCATCAAGTAAGTATGAGTTAAGCACTTGAAAAAATGTGTCTTTATATTTTTCTTCAACAAATTTATAGCTGTTGTGTGTAGATATGTAGCGATTAATAATTTGATTTGCTATCATAATAACAATATTTATTGTGTTTAAATTATCAGAAAAAGGGAAAAAAACCTTTTTTCTTAAATACTCATCGTTATTAATGGTTTTTATACATTCATCATATCCATCAATATCTTTAATACAAATTTTCCCTTCACTAATTTCACGCGATAATATATGTTGTAAATCAATGTGTTTATTCGGGAAACTGCGTTTTGTTTCAGGCCATAAAGTATTTAAAAAAGATACCGAGACGGGATAATTTGTATAATAGGAACACACATCGTTGATGTCTAAAATCTTTGATAGTTTTGCTAGAACAGATTTTGTTACCTTTTTGAAGCTTTCATATAGGTTACAAGTTGTTATCTCAGACACCATTCTTTTTACCCTCTTTACATTTTTGTATATTATAACACTTTTTTGGCCTAACAATCACTTAATATTTTAGTAATACAAGCACTACACTCGGCAGAGCATAGCGGCTGTTAACCGGTGCATGCCCCACCACTGCCAAGGGCAAAAAAGGGCGGTGCCCGCGCAGTAAGAAGCACAGAACGGCGCGTCTGTCAGGCGCAAACGCTGTGCCTGATGCCCCGACATCAACAAAGACCGGCCGGTTGGCCGGTCTTTATTATTCATACCCCGGGGTCAGTCTTCAATCTTCGCCTTACGCGAATTAATCTTCTTAAGCTCCCCGGCATCGAATTTTTCTTTTCTGTCAAAGGTGTAAATGCCGTTCTGCTCCTGCTCGACATCGGTGAGCTGCGTATAGCAAAAACCGAATATTTTGTCGTTGTCGAGCAGCACATCGGTCAGCCCCTTGTACCGCGCCATGAATTCATCCATGGTTTTCGGAGCGTTCCCGTATCCCCACGCCTTCTTGTCGTCATTGTCGATACTCCAACGGATGCCGCCGTATTCGCTGACAAAAACCGGCTCGCCGCCGTATTCCTGACGTCCCGGATGCCGAACGCTCAGCGCGTCGTACAACTCGCCGTCGGTCATCAGCTGCTCGTAATGCTCCCGATAGCTTTCGGGGTTCTGGTCGTAGTCATGGACATCAAAAACGTCGGTTATCACATGGTAGCCGCCGCTCGTGTCAATACACGGACGCGTTTTGTCGCAAGCCTTGGTGACCTTATAGATGGTGCGTAAAATATCGGCGTCCTGCCGTTTGTTCTTATAGTCCCACGTTTCGTTGAACGGGCACCAGCCGATAAGTGCCGGATGGTTGAAATCACGCTCTAAAGCCTCCAGCCACTCGGGCAGGAAGTATTTGACCGTCGTATAGTCGGAAATGTCCATTCCCCAGTTGCCGTGCTCTCCCCAGACCATATAGCCGAGTCTGTCGCAGTGGTAAAGAAATAGCGGTTCAAAAATTTTCTGATGCAGGCGCGCGCCGTTAAAGCCTACCGCCATCGACATCTCGATGTCGTTAATCAGTGCGTCCTGTGTCGGGGCGGTATAGACGCCGTCCGGATAAAATCCCTGATCAAGGACGAGGCGCTGAAACACGCTTTTACCGTTGAGCAGGAATTTGCCGTCTCTAAGACCTACTTCACGCAAACCGCAATAGCTTTTCACCTCGTCTTCGCCAAAGGTGAGCTCTAAAGTATACAAGCCGCCCTTATGAAGCTCCCACAAATGCTTTTCAGACAGAGCGAGCACAACACAAATCGCGCTGCCCGGGGGAGTCACCGAAGCGGTACCGACGAGCCGTCCGTCCCAAAACGCCTTTGCCCCGAATACACCTTCCCCTTGAAGCTCTGCCTCGATCAGTACCGTTGCCGCCTCGATGTTCGGATAATACCGGACGTTTTTAATATAGCTCCGCGGCACAAATTCGAGGTAAACCGTCTGCCAGATGCCGGTGGTGCGCGTATAGTCGCAGCCGTGGGAATAATATTCCTCGCTCTGCTTGCCGCGCGCCTGCATCGGGCTTCTGGTGTCGTCCTCTGCGTAGACGGTAATCAGGTTATCGCCTGCACGAAGCTTACCTGTCAGTTCGATTGAAAACGAGCTGTAACCGCCAAAGTGCTCTCCTGCCATCTCGCCGTTACAATAGACGACCGCATGAAAATCAACCGCGCCAAAGCGCAGAAACGCGCGTTTTTCTGCCTGTTCTTTTGTTACGCTCACGGTTTTTTGATACCAAACCGCCGCCATAAAATCCTTATGACCGACCCCGGAGAGGGCGCTCTCCGGACAAAACGGAACGATAATGCTTTCGGACAGAACCGCGTCGCGCTTCCAAAGTCCGCGCTGTAAACCGGAGTCGCCGTTGTCGATTTCAAACGCCCAACGGCCGTTTAAGTTGATCCAGTCCTTTCTTTCAAAAATCGGATTAGGGTATTCCGGGCGGGGGATTGTTTCCATAGCCATACTCCTTTATATGTTTCTTCTCCAGTGAAATAAATATTGCTGGGCGATACCTTCATAACCCTTTACGCACGCGGGCAGCCCTTGCGGATACGTTTCAGAAAGAATGCGGTTCACCCAAACGTCCTTAGGCAGCGCCTCCAAACGATGATAGCCGTAGAGCAGCACGCAGTCAGCCACCTTCGGACCGACGCCGGGGATTGCCGTCAGTGCCGCATGCGCCTCCTTTAAGGGCAGCGTGCGGATTTTTTCGAGATCGGTCTCTCCCTTCAACACGCTGTTTGCCGCCGCAAGAAGGTATTTCGCGCGGTAGCCGGCGCGTACAGGCGCGAGCGCCTCGACTGAAAGAGCCGCCAGGCGTTCGGGCGTCGGAAATGCGTAGGCGTCATATTCTACGACGCGCTCCCCGCAGAGCAGGCACAGCCTGTCGATCATACCCGCGATACGCGGAATATTGTTGTTCGATGAAAAAATAAACGAGCAGAGCGTTTCAAAAGGGTCCTGACGCAGTATACGGATGCCGCAAAACGCATTGCAGGCTTCCCGAAGCGTTTTATCCGGCGAAAAAGCGTCAATAATATGCGTATAATCCGTTTCAAGATCAAAATACTCTATCCAGAACGGCAGATCCGCCTCGCGCAAATCATGAAAGACAAGCTCGGAGCCGGTTTGAGAAACCGATAATGCTCTGTTTTTGGCAACCCCGTACCATCGTTCTCCCGAACGCGACCAGCGAAACGTCTGTCCGCACGAAAGAGTCAACGGCAAAGAAAAGCATTCGATGTCAAAAAAAACAAAATCCTGTCCGCGTCGTCGGAACTTCATTTGTAATAATCTCCTCTTTATACAAGAATTTCAAGCGTTTTTATGCATCTTGCACATTGTGGATTTTACCCATTTTTTTAGGGCACGGACAAGCCCGTTTTCACTTTCCGCAGAGTATAAACAGTAAAGTGGTTAAAACTAGGCGTATAGTAGAACCGACAACTATCGATGGCAATTTTTGTCATTTTATGGCGAATATCGCTTAAATCAAAGCGTTTTAAGGGTGGTTATAAACAGTTTCAACAGGGTTATCAACATTTTCTCTTGAGAAATGATTATACTATCTGTATATTTTTTGGACAGTGAATTTGACGAAGCGCTTTTTTCGGGAATAGTTTCCACCCGACTTTTTTCTGCTTTTGACGCTGTCAACCCGTGCATATTTGCTCTGATTCGGCAAAACATAGCTTTGTAAAACAAAATCGGTGAAAGGGTAAACCTATGATCAAGGGAGTCAACAAGCAGGTCGTTGAAATCAGCGAAACCGGTAACGAATTTTTTGAAAAAGCCATTTTTTTCGTCCGCCCCGAATACAGCGGGCTCGGCGAGGGACGGCTGCGGGAAAAGGCGCAAAACGCTATTGACAGGACCGCTATGCCCCCAAAGGGAAAGCACGCCCGCCGCAAAGAACGCCTGAAGCCCGCCTTGTGGCTCCTCGGAGCCGCCGCAGGCGGCGGCACGCTGACCGCAGCGGTCCTGCTACTGGTCAAATAATTCCGAAAGCCTGAAATCAAGCGGTTTCAGGCTTTTTCGTTGCCGTCAGACAACAGTATACCGCAGCATCACCGATTTGTAAAGACAGACATTATAAATACAAACGGCATATACTGACCGTGAACAGATTATCGGAAAGGAGGATTCCCATGTTTCCATGTTCACAACCGGTCTGTGCGATGTCGTTATATCAGTCCCTGTACGGCAATTATTTCGTCGGCACCGCCACTACGGAGTTTGGCGCAGGCAAATACGCTTGGGCAGGACTTTTCAATCCGAAAAACTCCGGGGTACTGCTTTTTGTCAATGTCTATACCGTCACCAACGCCACAGAAACCCCGTTTTCCTTTCAGCTTTGGCTGAATGCCGTTCCCACGGGAAAACGAAAAACGAGCGATACGTTCAGCCCGACGAATCTTTTGGAATGTCCGCCCTCACAACCAAAAACGCATATTGTATACGCGGAGAATACGGATAGTGAGCCGATAGACGGCTCCTTTATCTTCGGACGCCGCTGTCCCGCAGAATCAACCGTCGTTGCCGAAGAGGACGGCAAATTCATCATCCCGCCCGGCGGAAATTTTTTAGTCCACCTGCTGCCGCCCGAAACGAGCGCAGAAAAAATATCCGTACCAGTCGCGTTCGGCTGGTGGGAGGAAAAGTGCAGTTAAAATAACTTAACATCACGCACACTGATTCGCGGAGCTGCCGACGGCAGCCCCGCGTTTTTCATCAGCAGAAAAAAGTTCAATTCGCGGCATAATTTTTTTCTGTGAGCTATTGTTTATCAACGTATTCAAAAATGCTTTGGAGCCCCGATTTTGAAAAATAATCAGTTATTCTATTAAAAAGCCAATATCAAGAATAATATTTCCCTTTTCGTCTGGTGTTGTGTAACGCGGGCAGGTGTAACGCTCAAAGCACCAATCGGCAATCATTTTAAACCCCTCGGCACTGAGCTTTTTCCCGCATTGCTCCTCAAGGCAGAACACTTCATTTTCTTTTCCGTATACCCAACAAATGCCGAACGCGCTTTTGGGAAAATCGATATATTCAAACCCTTTAGGAACGGCTGTGTTTTCCGGCATGAATATACCGATCCAGTATTCGAAAGGCTCGCCGTGTCCTTCCCGCATTAAACCGATATACGCATCACCGTCTTCATAAATGTCCTTGATTTTCCCGTCTATTTGCTTTTCGATAATGCCAAACCACCCGTTGTTGTGCCATTCGCGCCATTTTGCTGCGAACGTCCCGTTTACACGGTCGGAGTCGCCGTATTTTTTACCGATGAATCTTAACGCCGGAACGCTTTGCCTGTATGCGTTAATAATCTCTGCCATTTTCCTTTACCTCCGATGCACCGTCGCTGATTTTGGAGCGGTTCAACATTTAATGATTATAAAATTTGCACCCCTGATTAAGCTTATTTTGTCCTCTGTTATTTCAAGTCTTTCCTCATAACCAAAGCATTGTCCTGTTCCGCCATTTTAACAAATCCGACCTTCTGATATAATCGAATAGGGCCATGACAATCCCATTCGTACCGTTCACTTCTCACAACGGGAAAGCTGACCACGGCCAGATACCCTTCGATTTTCGCGTCGGCTATGACCCGGTTAAGCAGTGCGGTGGCGACGCCTTTTCCGCGATATTCCGGGGCGATTTCAAAACACACCACGGCTTTTTCGCGATTTTCGTCCGGCGCGTAAAAAGGCACATCACATATCGGTTCGACGGGGTAATTCGCTCTGTCGTTGGCGTTACACCAACCGATTGATTTCCCATCCGCATATGCCAGATAACCCCGCAAAACCCCTTCCGCAATTTGCCGCTCGGCGACTTCCCGGGAGGCGCGGCCGGGGTTTGATTCCATTGCATTGTCATACGCTGCTTGATATTGCTCCTTGGTCATTTGATAGACCTGACAATAGCACCGATAGGGGGAATCATCCGTAAACGCCCGGTTTTCAAAGAAATCAAAATAATCGGCAGAAAGCTCCGGTGTAAGTGGTTTGATAGTAATATTCATGTTTGCCCTCCTGCCACATTAAAAACTCTACGCTACTGTTTTACCATAAAATATCCACCATCAACCGATTTTTATTGATTGATGGTGGTTTCTTTGGAGCGGAAGACGGGAATCGAACCCGTACCATCTGCTTGGGAAGCAGAAGTTCTGCCACTAAACTACTCCCGCGCGGCAAGGCATATTTTATCACACCCCACAAAGAAATGCAAGGGTTTTTGGGAACATAAGTCGTTTAAAATACTGCAAATTTTTTCAGAACATAAGTCGCTTAAAGGCTGCGGACTAATCGACAATTTCATAATTGAAAGAGTGCCCGTACTCCTTCTGCCAATGTGTGTTTCTATCAAACAAGAGCAGCACTTTATCCAGATACCCTTTCAGTTCCCCGGATAAATCGCCCACACCCCGTATAAACACTTTTTTCGGCTGGCAGCTGTCGCGTAGCAAATCCCATAATGCGTCAAGATTTTCACCGTAGTAATCGGGAAACCCGAAAGTTTTCTTTATGCGAAGATGAAAATCGCCCAAATATCTGCAGCCCGTAAAATCCAGTATGACAATTTCTCTGTTATCCATAAGTAAAACTCCCTTCAGCCAACTTCACAAAAAGTTTTATAATGGTCATATGTAACAAATATCAGCCCATCGTTTGAGAACAAAATTCGCTCACTATTTCTTTTTCCTTCTATATAATTAATATCCGCTTCATACCAAATACGTCCGGGATCATCAGGAAGATGTCCGTTATAGTTACTAAAAATCCCACCAAATATCATTTTACCAGAAGCATAATTTGAAGGGGATTTCCCCGGCTTCCAACCAGCGTTTGATATGTCAGGAAAAGAAATATAGTAATTCGGTAAGGCACTATAATTTGCAAGCCAATAATCTGCGCCATTGATACCAGAAAATGTTGCCCCTCCGGGATAAACGGCATCCATAATCTTAATTTCACAGCGACAAAGAGTATGTACAGGTGCTTCGGAATCGGATTATCTTTTATAAAATAAATTTTCCCGTGCTCGGTTTTACAAACATAGCAAGTTTTAAAATCTAAAACCGCAATCCAGTTTTTCCATTTTGCACTTTTATGCGTAATTGGAGTAAAGAAATTTCCTGTTAATCTATCAAATATTTCATATAAACTCACTATCATGCCCCCTTCTCATTAGAACATTTGTTCTATTTGCTATTATACCTTATTTTTTATAAATGTCAACCCTATTTAAATTTATTGTTAGAAGTATTTAAGTCAAAAATTTCTGGCAGGCGGCTATACAAAAAACCCACCCCGCGTCTTGCATCGTTATACAATATATGGTATACTTTCAGCGTTGAATCTGTGCGGTGAAAGGATGAACTGCCTATGAAAAAGCCCATAACGCTGCCCCCGCGCCCTACCCGGGTGGTCAGCCACTACAAGCGCTTTGACCTCGAGGTGCCAAAGGAGCTGCTCGACAAACGCGCCGTTAAACCCGATCTTAACAATTTTCCGTATCCGCTGCCCCAGAAAAAGAGCGACTACCGCTGCTTTGACCAAGGCGCGAACGGCGTTATGTGGTATGGCTCCTCGGCCGGCGTGACGCGCTATGCGCCGAATGCGGATTGTCTTGAAGACATCATGCAATATTTTTGCGCCGATAGGGATTTGCTCGATAACAATATCAAGGCGCTGCTCGCCGAGGGCGACGGGGTCTGGGTGCTGACCGAGCAGGGGGTTACGCACATCGAGATGAAGATGATCAGCGGGCTGCAAAAGGCAAAGCTTCTGACCGAGGAAACGCTGAACTTTGTGGCGCGGCACGATATGGTCAGCCAGCGGGGGCTTGCCGAACCGCGCAATGTCCGTTCACGCCTGCCTTTCGGCGATTCGGACAACGATGGGTGCTTTACGGCGAACTTCGCCATCGGAGAGATTTTTAAATTTGCGACCTTAAAGCGCGAAAAGGGAATAGAAGCGCCGGAAACACAGAAGGCATACCAAACCGCCATGGACGCCAGCGAGGCGACGCTGCTGTTGATGTACATCGCCGGCAGGGGGGACGGCTTTGTGGCGCGTACCTATGTGACGAGCGCCGAACCGGTTCCGAATGACGGTCTGTTTTATAAGAAAAACGGCGCTACAGCCGTTTGTGTCAGTACCAATGCCGCCCGAAAACGCGGACTCATCGGCATACAAATCAAGGCGGACGCCGTCATTCCGGAGCGGCTTGCGCGGCATTACCGCGACGAGGGCTTTAACGATACCGACATTACCTATAAGGGTGATACCAGCAGCGATGAAATCACACTGCACTATCTGCACATCCTTGTCGCGCATGAGTTTTTGGGCGCTGAGGACGAGGAGTACGACGCACTGCTCTGTGAGGCTGCCAAAAACACTATGAACCATATCATCGCCCACGGCTTTGAGCTGCACGAGTGCGACGGGAAACCGACCACATGGGCAAAATGGAGCCCGGAGTACTTTAACGAGGGCTTGGGCTGGGTGGACGGTTGCTTAAACGCCGCGGAGATTTTCATGTATCTGCGCGTGACCATGCACATCACCGGCGAGAGCGGCCGCTATCAGGAGGCGTTTGACAAACTGGTATCTCTCGGCTATGTCGAGCTGACCAGAAAACACAATCGCCGATTTTTTCAGGCGTCTTTACGCGGCGGTCTTGATCCGCGCGAGGACTTGATGTACGGCGACAACGCACTTGCCACCTGCGCCTTCTGGGGGCTGATTACATTAGAGCCCGATCCCGAAAGAAAAGCCGTGTTTCAGGAAGCCTATAAGGGTTGGCGCGACAAAATCGGTCTCGAACACAACCCGGGCTATGAGTTCCCCTATTTGCTCTGCTGTCCCGAGGAGGAGGAATCCTGCGACTGGGAGCTGCTCGCCAAATGGTTTAACCGTCACAATATATCGCGCCTTGCCGCGGGCGTATCCCTTGACAAGCGCGTCGATGTCCCCAAAAAAATCCTGATGGGCGGTTACGCCGAAACCTCGTATTTATTGATGCCGGACGAGCGCTTCATCAGCAAATATGACCGCAATCCTCTGGAGTTCAAAAATGAGGACAGCGGCGGTCTGCATGTAGTGGAAAGCTGCTATCCCTATACGATGGCCTATTGGCTCGGACGCTATTTTGGCTTCATCGCCGAATAAAGAAAGGATTGATAGTATGGATAAAACGATTCACCTGATCGGTAACGCTCATCTGGATCCCATATGGCTCTGGCGCTGGCAGGAGGGCTGCGGCGAGGTGCTCCAGACCTTTAGGAGCGCGCTTGACCGTCTGAACGAGTATCCCGATTTTGTTTTTACCTGCTCCTCGGCGCAGTATTACAAGTGGGTTGAGGATATCGATCCGGATATGTTTGAGGAGATCCGCCAGCGCGTCAGAGAAGGGCGCTGGGTGCCGGTCAACGGCTGGTGGATACAGCCCGACTGTAATATGCCCTCCGGCGAGAGCTTTGCCCGTCAGGCGCTCTACAGCCAGCTCTATTACTATGAAAAGTTTGGGAGAATCTGCCGTACCGGTTATAACGTCGATTCCTTCGGTCACAACGGCATGATGCCGCAGTTCATTAAAAAAGGGGGTATGACCGCCTATGTCATGATGCGCCCCGACATCCGCGAGAACCCCAACGCGCCTGAAAACCTGTTCTGGTGGGACAGCGCCGACGGTTCCCGCGTGCTGACCTACCGTATCCCGACCGGCTACGGCAATTCGGGCACGAACTCGATACATAGGGCTATGGAAGCGCTGACAAAGCGCGCCGAGAGCTCCGGACACGGTATGATGCTCTTTTACGGCGTGGGCAACCACGGCGGCGGTCCGACCAAGGGCGACATCGAATACATGATGACGAATATGAAATCCGAGGGCTTCTGCGAAATGGAGTTTTCGTCGCCCGACGCATATTTTGAGGAAATGTGCATGGAGAAGCTCGATCTTCCTGTCTGGAAGGACGATCTCCAGCACCACGCCAGCGGCTGCTACAGCGCCACCTCACTGATGAAACAGCAGAACCGCCGTCTTGAGTGGATGCTCGGCGCCTCCGAAAAATGGGATACCGTCGCGGCGCTTGATTGCGGCGGCAAACCCTCAACCGCCGCGTTCCGTGAGGCATGGCTCGATGTGTGCTTTAACCAGTTCCACGACATCATGTGCGGCTGCTCCATCATGGAGGCCTACGAGGACGTGCGTGACTCCGAGGGACACGCGGCAACCATCGCCGCACGCGCCTACAACAACGCGGCTCTCCGTATCACCCGCCGGATTGATACCTGGGTTGACGGGGTATCCGACACCGTCGCCCTGGAAGTACGCCACCATACCGGCGCGCACTTAGAAAACGTCCCGCGTCCCGTTGTCGTTTTCAATCCGACCTCTTACGCCGCCGAGCTTCCCGTGAGAACCAATTATCCGTCCAAGGGCGTGACCGACAGCGAGGGCAGAGCCGTCCCGTTTCAGAACGTCCGCTCCTCGCGCTCGAACGACTCGCACCTTGACACCGCCTTTATGGCCAGCGTCCCGCCCCTCGGCTATGAGGTCTACTGGCTGATGCTCGACGTTGCGCTTCATGCCGAGGACTTAGAAAAGCCCGCGCAGGAATTCACGATGGAAAACGAGTACCTGAAAGTCGAATTCGACAAGGATAGCGGTCATATCAAGAGCTTAGTGGACAAGGCGTCCGGCACGGAATATGCCGGAGATAAGTATCTTGCCATCCCGACGGTTATGGATGACAGCGACACCGACACCTGGGCGCATAGACGCTTCACCTTCCACAACCTCAAAGGGCTTATGGAGCTAACTTCAATCGAGAAGGTTGAGGAGGGCGACCTGCGTACGGTCATCCGTACAAAGCACCGCTTCAACGAATCCCATCTGACGCAGGATTTCATACTCGCCAAAAAGCAGAAGACCGTCCGCGTCGAGTGTAAAACCCTCTGGCAGGAAGACTTCTCGATACTGAAAATGGCCTTCCCGCTGACCGGCTCCGACCCGGTTTCCACCTATGAGATTCCGGCGGGCTTTATAAAACGTCCGACCAACGGCGAAGAGGAGCCTTCTCAAAGCTGGGCGGATTTGACGCTCACGCTCCAAAACAGCGCGCGGGCGGGGCTTTGTGTACTCAACGACTCGAAGTACAGTTATGATTGCCCCGGCGCCGAGCTGCGCCTGACGTGTCTGCGCAATGTCATCTTTGCCGACCACTATTCGAGCCGCCCCGACGCCAACTTCAATTTTACCGACGAGGGACTTCAGCGGTTTACTTACGGCATCTATGTCCATGAGGGCGAGGCGGAAAACAGCGACGTTTCCAAAGAGGCGTATTTACTGAACAATCTGCCTCAGTTCAGTGTCGTTCCGGAAAGCTATCACAAGGGACCGCTGCCGCAGAAGAAAGGCTACCTTTCTATAAACGCCGACAATGTCGTCGTCACCGCCGTCAAGCTCTGCGAGGATAAATCGGGCGCGCTGATCATCCGGCTCAATGAAACCAAGGGGCAAAGCACCCGCTGCATGCTGATGTCCGCACTGTTCGACAACGGCTTTTGGTTCGATATCGGCCCCTCTGAAATTAAAACCTTCCGCGTCGAAAAGGACGGGAAAGTAACAGAGGTCAATTTTTTAGAGGGAATTGTTAGATAATGCAGAATGCATAATGCTGAATGCATAATTACAGCAAAAAACCGCAGAGAGTCTTTTATGGCTCTTTGCGGTTTCTTTTCTCTGATACTTTTTTTGATTATAACGGAAGCTCCACCCAAAATTCAGCATTCTGCATTCTGCATTTAAAAGCAGCTCTTTTGGTGCTTCCTGTCGCACTTCCCATATTGTAAACATTGATAACAAATCTCGTTTTCCAGCGGCTTCTCCTCAAAGTATGCTTTTAGGTTGCCGAGCGTCGTGTGCGCGATGTTTTCGAGCGCCTCCTCCGTCAGAAACGCCTGATGCCCGGTCACAAGGACGTTGGGCATGGACAGCAGCATGAGCAGCGTGTCGTCTTTTAAAATTTCCTCCGAAAAGTCCTCGAAGAAAACGTCCGCTTCCTCCTCATAGACATCCAGTCCCACGCTGCCGACGCGATGGTTCCTGATTGCCTCAAGGAGCGCCTCGGCGTCAATGAGCGCGCCGCGCGAGGTGTTGATGATCGTTACGCCTTCCTTCATCAGAGAGAGCGTCCGCTCGTTTAGGATGTGATGCGTTTCCTTTGTCAGCGGGCAGTGCAGAGAAATGATGTCCGATTCACAAAACAGCCTGTCGAGCGGCACATACGTAATGTCGCTGTCCGGCACGGGAAACGGGTCGTAGGCGATGACATTCATCCCAAAACCCCTACAGATACCGATAAACACCTGCCCGATTTTCCCGGCACCGATGACGCCGACGGTCTTGTTATGGAGATCGAAACCAATCAGCCCCGCCAGCGCAAAGTTGTGCTCCCTGGTTCTGTTGAAGGCGCGGTGCGTCTTGCGGTTGAGCGTTAACAGCAACGCCATCGCGTGCTCGGCAACGGCATACGGCGAATACGCCGGAACGCGCAGAATATGCACCCTGCCGAAAGCCGCTTTGAAATCCACGTTATTGTATCCCGCGCTTCGCATGGCGAGAACGTGGATTTTGTAGGAATCAAGCTGCCGCAGGACGTCTTCGTTTATGTCGTCATTGACAAACGCGCACACGCCGTCACATCCGTTGGCCATCACGGCGCTGTGACCGCCGAGCCTGCCGTCAATGTATTTCAGCATAAAACCGTACTCCGGCGCGAGCTTGTCAAAGTATTTTTTATCATACGGCTTGGCGTCATAAAAAGCAATCGTTTTCACAGTTTCCCTCCGAACACAGTATTCCCTTTAAAAGTGGCAAAAAAACCCGCTGAGGCGCTTTTTTAAGCGGCGAGCGGGCTTTTTTTGTTAAGTTAATCGAATTCTCTATAGAGCGCGAGCACCTTGCCGAGGATGACGACCTCGCTTGTGATTATCGGTTCGTAGTCGTCGTTCTCCGGTTGCAGGCGAAAATATCCCCGCTCCTTATAAAAGCGTTTGACCGTCGCCTCATCCTCAATCATCGCGATGACAATCTCGCCGTTTTGCGCGGCCGGCGTCTTTTCGGCGATGACGATATCGCCGCTAAGGATGCCCGCTTTGATCATACTGTCGCCGCGCACGCGCAGCGCGAACAGCGGTTTATCCCTCGATACACGCCCCGAATAGGGGATATACCCCTCAATCTGCTCGACAGCCAAGATTGGCATACCTGCCGTAACCGTACCGAGCAGGGGCACCGACAAAACGTTTTCAACCTGACCGAGCAGCCGTATTGACCTCTTGAGCAGCGGGTCGCGCATGATGTAACCGGCGTGTTCAAGCGCTTCGAGAGCCGCCTGCACGGATGAAGTGGATTTCAGCCCTACCGCCGCACCGATTTCACGCACGGAGGGCGGCACGCCGTCCTGCGAACGCTCCATCAAATACTCAAATATTTTTTTTTGCGTGCTGTTGATCGATTCCATAATACCGTTCCTTTCCGCAGTTTAACAGAACAAATATTCTACGGAACTCATCATAACACAGTTCGTTTAAAAAAGCAAACATTTGTTTGATTATTTTTAAACTTTTTTATTTTTTCTCAAATAGATTAGTAACACCGATATATCCGCCGGGGAGACGCCGCTGACGCGTGAAGCCTGACCGACGTTCTGCGGGCGCACCTTCGACAGCTTTTCCACCGCCTCAAGGCGCAAATTCGTGATGCTGCGGTAGTCGATATCCTCCGGCAGCGCTTTTTCCTCAAGCCGCTGTGCCTCGTGTATATCCGCCTCCTGCCTTTTGATATAGCCCTCGTATTTTAGGCCGATCTCTACCTGCTCGAAAATTTCATGCGGCAGGTTCGGTCTGTCGTTATCAAACGGGGTGAGGCAATCGTAGTCAAGTTGCGGACGGCGTATCAGATCGGAAAGCCGCGCGCCGGTTTCGAGCGGGGCGGTGCCGCGCGCCTCAAGAACGGCGTTCAGCGCTTCTCCGGGCGTAATTGTCGTCGCTTCGACGCGTTTGCGCTCGGCTTTTATAAGCTTCATTTTTTCTTTGAGCTGCCGACAGCGTTCTTCGCCGACAAGTCCGAGACGAAAGCCGATTTCTGTCAGACGCAAGTCGGCGTTATCCTGTCTTAGGATAAGACGGTATTCGCTGCGCGAGGTCATCATCCGATAGGGGTCAAGGCAACCCTTGGTCACCAGGTCGTCAATCAGCGTCCCGATGTATGACGAGGCGCGCGAAAGGATGAACGGCTCTCTGCCGAGCGCTTTATGCGCGGCGTTGATTCCGGCGACAAGCCCCTGCGCGGCCGCTTCTTCATAGCCGCTCGAGCCGTTGAACTGTCCCGCGCCGAACAGGCCGGGCCAATCCGCGAATTCAAGCGTCGCATTTAAGGAAAGGGGATTCACGCAGTCATACTCGATGGCATAAGCGTTTCGCATAACGCGCACGTTTTCAAGACCGGGGATGCTCCGGAGAAACGCGTCCTGCACATCGAGCGGCAGAGAACTTGAAAGCCCCTGTAAATACAGCTCCTTCGTATCGAGGCCGCACGGCTCGATAAAGACCTGATGACGCTCCTTTTCGGCGAAGCGTACCATCTTGTCCTCGATGCTCGGGCAGTAGCGCGGTCCCGTGCCCTCAATTTTGTGGGCGTACAGCGGCGAGCGGTGCAGATTGTCGAGAATGACGCTCTTGGTCATATCGGTCGTATAGGTGATATGACAGACCGCGCGGTTTTCAGGCAGCTGCGTTGTTTCAAAGGAAAACGGCGTGACCCGTTCGTCGCCGGGCTGTTCCTCCAGCGCCGAGAAATCGACGCTGTCGGCGTTAACGCGCGAGGGCGTGCCCGTTTTAAACCGGCGCAGCGGCACACCGAGCGCGTGCAGTTCTTCGGAGAGCGCCTGTGCCGCGGTCATACCGTCGGGTCCCGAAGCGTAAGAAACGTCCCCGACATAGACTTTTCCGGACAAAAACGTGCCGGTGGCAACGACGGCGCAGCGCGCCGTGTAAACGGCCTCCAGTTTCGTTTCCAGTTCCCAAAGCCCTTCGGGCAGCGGTTTTAAGCAGACAATTTCAGCCTGCACAAGCTCCAGCCCCGGCTGGCTCTCAAGCGCAAGCTTCATGGTTTTTGTATATTCACGGCGGTCAATCTGTGCCCTGAGCGAGCGCACCGCCGGACCCTTACCGGTATTGAGCATTCTGCTCTGAATCGTCGTCTTGTCGGCGGCTCTGCCCATCTCCCCGCCGAGAGCATCAATCTCCCGGACAAGATGCCCCTTCGAGGTGCCGCCGATGGACGGGTTGCACGCCATATTGCCGATCCAGTCAAGACTCATCGTGAACACCGCCGTTTTTGCGCCGAGGCGCGCCGAAGCCAGCGCCGCCTCGATGCCGGCGTGCCCCGCACCGATGACCGCAACGTCAAAATGTCCCGCAAAAAACTTCATACTATTTTCCTAAACAAAACTTTCTGAAAACCTCGTCGACGACTGCCTCGGACGCCCGTTCGCCGGTGAAAGTAAAGAGTGCCGACAACGCCCCGTCAATGCTGACTCCGACGGCATCGCGTGTTATTCCGAGCCCAACGGCATGAAGTGCCTCTCCAATTGCCTCAGCCGCGTCAGCCGCGCAGCGGCGCTGGCGCTCAGTGATCAGCGTCGGCTGTCCCGTATCAAAGTCCGCGGTACCCAACACGATTTCGATCATTGCCTTTAGCCCGTCAACGCCGTTTCCGTCAGCCGCAGAGAGGAACACGATATTCTGCGTATAGCCGCGCAGCGCGGATTCGTCGATTTTTTGCGGGAGATCGTTCTTATTGACCGCAACGATACTTTTTTTCTTTGACGCTGTTTCGAGCAGCGCACGATCCTCATCGGTCAGCTCAGACGACCCCTCCAGCACGACAATAATGAGAGAGGCGCGTTCCATGCGCGCAAGCGCGCGCTCGACGCCGATACGCTCTATCTCATCGGACGCCTCACGGATACCCGCGGTGTCGGCAAGCCTTAAGGTGGCGTTGCCGATGCGAACAGTTTCCTCGACAATATCCCGCGTCGTACCGGCGACAGAGGTGACGATAGCCTTTTCGCTACCCGCAAGAAGATTCAGCAGCGTCGATTTACCGACATTGGGGCGTCCGACGATAGCGGTGTCAACCCCCTCGATAACCGCCTGCCCGGTATCATAGGATAAAAGAAGCTTCTTAAGCATACGCTCGGCGTCCGACAGCGTGCCGACAAGGCGCTCGTCCGTAAGCTCCGGTAAATCGTCCTCCGGATAGTCCGCCCACGCCGCCAAATGCGCCGAAAGACCGGTCAGCGATACGGCGATCTTCTTGATTTCACGGCTGAGAGCCCCGTCAAGCACATTGAGTGTCGCGGCGCGTGCCGCCTCGCCCTTCGCGGCAATCAGCCCCATGACGGCTTCCGCCTCCGACAGGTCAAGCTTGCCGTTGAGAAAGGCGCGCCGCGTAAATTCCCCCGGCTCGGCGGCCTCTGCGCCGGCGCTGAGCACCGCGCGCAGAATATGGCTCATGACGAGCATACCGCCGTGCCCGGACAGCTCGACGACATCCTCGCCCGTGTAGCTTTTCGGGGCGCGGAAAACAAGGGCTACAACCTTATCAACATAGGTGCCGCCGTCATAGACGCTGCCCAGAGCGGCGGTATAGCCGCTTTTTGTCTTAAGCGCCTTGCCCGAAACGGCCAAAAATACTTTGTCCGCGATATCGATAGCCTGCTCGCCGGAAATTCGCACAATCCCGATTCCGGCGGCAGCCCCCGCCGTAGCGATGGCTGCTATGGTTTTCATGCCATTTTCGCCTTTAAGAATTCGACGGCCTTTTTAATGTCTCTCCCCGGCTGAAGACCGACCTCGCGCTCGATGGTTAAAAAGCCTTTGTAACCGATGTCCTCAAGGGCTTTAAGATAGCCGTCCCACGGCACGCCGCCCTTGCCCAAAGGTAACTCCTCAAAGGACGGTCCCGTCACGATTTCTGATTTTGCCGATCCATAGACTGCGTCAGGGTCCTTTTCTGTAATCTGTCGGCCGTCCTTGGCGTGGGTGTGGACAATATAGTCCTTTAAGTTATAGACCGCCTGCACCGGATCGTCTCCGGTGACCATAACGAGGTTGGCGGGATCGAGATTGACCGCAACGCCTTTCGAGCCGAGGCTGTCAAGAAATCCTTTTAAGACCAGAGACGGCTCCGGACCTGTTTCGACGGCGAAGTGCGCATCGATGGAATCGGCGTACTCGGCGAGCTCCCGGCAGGCTTCCTGCATGATTTTATACCTGTCATGGTTCGGATCGTCCGGCACCACGCCGATGTGGGTGGTGACAATATCGGTTTCAAGCTCCTTGGCGAGGTCGAGAATCCGCTTGGATTTCTCTATACGCGCCGCGTTCTTCTCGGGGTGAACAAAACCGCCGCCGCCGAGGTCGCCGCACAGCGCCGAAACGACCAGCCCATTCGATTTGACAAGGGCGAGAAACGTCTTTCTCGCTTCGGGAGAAAAATTTTCGGGAGCCATTTCGCCGTGGGTAGAATAGACCTGAATTCCCTTGACCCCGTCGAGGGACGCGGCTTTGACGACCGCTTTTTTGATGGGAAGCCGGAAGCTGTCAACGATGACGCCGATCGGAAAGTTATACATTGCGATTCCTCCAAAATAGATTTATATTTCAACTATTAGCCTTAAAAAAGCAAAGGCGTTCAGATGTCAGATATCCGGTTGGTAATTATATTGTCTGACGTCTGACATCTGTTATCTGATTTGCAGGAAGCCGATTTTTTTCATTGCTTTGTCGAGGGTGCGCTGTGAGCGGTGCATCGCCTTTTCGGCGTTCTGCGCCATGCATTCGGTAATAAACGCTTTTTCCTTGACAAACTGCTTATACCGCTCCTGAATGGGCTTAAGCTCCTCGACGACCGCCTCGGCAACGGCGGCCTTAAAGTCGCCGTAGCCCTTGCCGGCAAACTCGTCCTCAATCGCGGGGAGGCTTTTGCCGGTACAGACCGCATAGATGCCCATCAGGTTATTGATACCGTCCTTGCCTTTGCGGTGGGCGACGACAGCCTCACTGTCGGTGACGGCGCTCTTGATTTTCTTGACGATGACGCCCGGCTCGTCGAGTATCGAGATATACGAACGCTCGTTATCGTCAGATTTGCTCATTTTGGCGGTCGGGTCGGTCAGCGACATCACCTTGGCTCCGGTTTTGCCGATAAACGGTTCGGGAATCGTAAAGAAGTCGCCGTAAATCGAATTGAAGCGCATGGCGATGTCCCGCGTGATTTCGAGGTGCTGTTTCTGGTCGGCTCCGACGGGGACAAAGTCGGCGTTGTAGAGCAGGATATCCGCGGCCATGAGCACCGGGTAGGTCAGCAGTCCGACCGTGACGTCATTTTTCGCTTTGCGGCTCTTGTCCTTAAACTGCGTCATACGCTGCGCCTCGCCGTACTGCGTGAAGCACGACAGCAGCCATTGCATTTCTGAGTGGGTGGGTGCGTGGCTCTGCACAAACAGGATGTTCTTTTCCGGATCCAGACCGATGGCGAGCAGCAGCGCGTACATCTCGAGGGTGTTGGCGCGAAGCTTCGCCGGATTTTCACGGAACGCCGACATCGTTATGGAGTGCAGATCGACGACCGAAAACAGACAGTCGTATTCGTCACTCATCGTCTTCCAGTTTTTCAGCGCCCCCAAATAATTGCCCAAGGTAGGCGTTCCGGTCGGCTGGATGCCGCTGAACACGGTCTTTTTTCTTTCGGTTGTGTTTTCCATACGATTACTCTTTTCCTTTGATTTTTTCCCAATATTCCCGCGCTGCTTGTTCTATTTTGTTGTCGCCGTACCGGTAGTAGTTTCTGTCCCTAATGGCATCCGGCAGATACTGCTGGGAAAGCCAATGATTCGGAAAGTCATGGGGGTACTGATAGAACTGCCCCTTGACAAGAGCGTCCTCGCCGTCAAAATGCTTATTTTGCAGCGTCCGCGGAATCGCGCCGATCCTGCCGTTTTGCACATCTTCGAGCGCCGCGTCAATCGCCATACAGCCGGAATTCGATTTCGGGCTGGTACAGACAAGAATCACCGCATCGGCAAGAGGAATACGCGCCTCCGGCATCCCGACTTGGAGAGCGCTGTCTACGGCGGCCTTGACAATCGGGATAATCAGCGGATAGCTAAGTCCCACATCCTCGGCGGCGCAGACGGTCAGGCGGCGTATGGCCGACGCCATATCTCCGGCCTCCAGTAACCGCGCCAAATAGTGGAGCGCGGCGCTCGTGTCCGAACCGCGCATGGATTTCTGGAATGCCGAGACAATGTCATAATGCTCGTCGCCTTCCCGGTCGTAGCGCAGCGCGGTTTTCTGGGTCAGCTCTTTGGCGTTTGCGAGCGTGATGTTCCTGCTTTCACCCTTTTGAGGAGGAACGCCGCCCAGTACGCACAGCTCCACGGCGTTGATGGCCTTGCGCACATCGCCGCCGCACGCCCTGGCGATGTGCCTGATTACGCCGTCCTCGATGATAAACCGCTCGCCGCGTTCCTCTTCAAGAAAACAAAACGCGCGCTGCACCGCCTTTTCGATTTCACCCGGCTCCACGGTCTTGAATTCAAAAACCGTGCTGCGGCTGAGAATCGCACCGTAGACGTAAAAAAACGGGTTTTCGGTCGTTGAGGCAATCAGCGTGACATCACCGTTTTCAATGCATTCGAGCAACGTCTGTTGCTGTTTTTTATTGAAATATTGTATCTCGTCAAGATATAAAAGGATGCCGCCCGGCGCGGTTAAGGTGTTGATCTCCCCGACGACGTCACGGATGTCCTGTGTTCCGGCAGTCGTACAGTTGAGCTTTCTGAGCGTCCGGTCGGTCTTTTCGGCGATCAGGCGCGCCAAAGTTGTCTTCCCCGTGCCCGACGGACCGTAAAAAATCAAGTTCGGCAGCGTGCCGGACAGAATGATATTGTAAAGCGGTTTTCCTTCTGAAAGCAGATGCGCCTGCCCGACGATATCGTCGAGCGAGGAGGGGCGCAGTCGGTCGGCCAAGGGCGTATGCATAGCTATACCTCAAACTCCGCGCCGTCGTAGGACACCAGAAAACCCTTGGTGTCGGCAAGCTTCTTAAGGTCGTCATAGATGAGTCTGCCGTTGTGGGAAAAGTGGTGCAGACAGAATTTGGTGTGCTCGCCGGCGACGCCGATTTCAAAGAATTTTTTTCTGACATCCTCACAAGCGGCGATGCCCATATGCCCCTTGCGGCTCTCCTGAAGAATCGTCGTACAGTCGAGCGAACAGAAATCAAATTGCGGCTTGACGCGTTCAAGATACGCCCATGTCTCGTCGGGATACCAGCCGGTATCGTTGCCGTATAAAAGCGTCTTTCCGCCTTTTTCGATGATGTAAAGCCTAGGCTCGGTCGTAATGTCGTGCTGCGCCAAAAGCGCCGTCACCATGTAATCGCCGACGGCGAACGGGGCGAACACCGGTGCCTCGTTCCACTTGTACAGCTCGGATTTATTCAGACCGGATTTCTCGAAATCGGTAAGAATCGCATTGCCGGTAGCGTTTGAGCTGTAAATCGGAATCGTCGGCACCTCGTCGTCCTCATTAAAATAGGCAAAACCGAACCGCCTGTACTGCAGGTCGCGCGGGTACAGATGGTCATCGTGGGAATGGGTAATCAATATGTTTTTGATGGTGCGCAAATCCAGCCCGCTATGTAGGACGTGCATATAGGTATCCGCCGGAAAATCGATGAGCAAGTCGTCATCAATCCGCGCCTGCGAACGCGTACGGATGTTTTTGCCGCCCGTAAGCCGCGCTTTCTCGCATGTTTCACACGAGCAAAACATACCGGGAAAGCCTTCGGCGGCAGCAGTTCCGAAATATTTTATTTTCATTCGTATTCACCCCGACAAAAATTACAGACAGCCGCTAATAAGTATTGTTAATCAGCCACCCGCATGTTGAAACAACGGTGACGGCTATCGCTATGTAGCCCATCAGCGGTAAAAGAACTGCCGTCTTTCCCGTTCTTCTCATCGTCGCTTGCACCACTTCCGGCGGTACGGGCGCGTTTTTCAGCACGGTAAGCTTGCGCGCGCAGTCCTTTTTATAAAAATATGTCGCCAATAGCCCCATGACGATATTGTCAAGATACCGCAGCTCCAAAACGGCGTCGGTCCAGTCCCGATTTATCTCGGTTTCGTTGATTTTCTGCATGGCGCCGCTCAGAAGTTCAACTTCTTCGTCGGTGAGCTTACCGTCTTCATAGACTAACATCAACTGCTCGGCAAACGCCTTCGCCGGTTCCTTTTTCAGCGAGCTGTAAACGGAAAAACCGAAAAAGAACATATCCACAGCGAGCAGCAACATGGCGGCTTTATACATTTTTTTTGAAGCGGCGAAGGTGTAGGGCAGAAAGAACGCCACGACGTTCCAGATAATCTTTTTGCCGGTTTCCTCAAGATACAGAAAGCGCGGAATATACGTTCGCGCCGCCTTTCCGAGAAAAGTTCCGTACTCTCCGGCGGTGATGCCGCCGATATCCCTTTCGCTCTTAACCGCCTCACCCTTATAAACCCCATAGCCTTCGTCTTTCGCATAGACGCCGAACAGCCCCATTGGCGAGGGCTTGCCCTTGTCAGAAGGCGAATCCGCCGGCGCGTACGCGTCGTCTTTCGGCTTTTCGGGCGGCTTTTCGGGCGGCCTTTCGGCTTGATAGTAGCTGTACCCGTCCTTGTGCCGCGCACTGTTGGCGCAAAAGCCGGACTGTGCGTAACATTCCCTGTGATGGGGCGTGCCGCATTCGGGACAGACGACAACATCGCTATCCGAGGAAAAGGGTTGTCCGCAGACCGGACATTTCTGATCGATATATTCCATCGGCTCATCCTAACCTTATAGTGAATACTTCTATTGTACTAAATAGTTATTAAAAATACAATATATTTTCGATTTTCTTTCCCGGAATTTTTGCCTTAAGGCTGTCCTCTGTGCCGATGACAGTCGGCGATACGCGGCAAAACATGAGAAAGCTTCTCCGCGGTCAAAACCGTAGCGCAAAAGCGCCTGCACAGACGAGAGAAAACTTAGGCGGTGTGTGGTTTCTTTTTCTGAAAAACCTTGAAAAACAGAAACAACTATGGTATACTATTTTAACTTATAAATATATGATTTAATTACATTGTATATGATAAATATTTGTCGGGGTGAAACGTTTGGACAAGGGGACTTCATTACATTTTTTCGTGTCGGATATTTGGCCGGCTGTGCTCGAGGAGTGCCGCAACAACATTGCGACGGAGGCGGCGTACACGTTGTGGATCAGCGCTTTGACCCCGAAAAGCTTTGAGAACGGCAAGGTCGTTTTAGGTGCGCACGAGTTTAAAAAAGCCGTCATCGTCGATAAGTTCATGCCCGTTATCCAGAAGGCGTTTGAAACCGTCCTCGGCTTTGAAACCGAAATCCAGATTGTCGCCGTCCGCGAGGAAGCCGAGGAGGAAGAGGCGGCGGACAACAATCCGAAAACCTTTGATAACACGTTTGACTCCTTCATCGTCAGCTCCTCGAACAGGTTCGCCTACGCGGCGGCGAACGCCGTCGCTAAAAACCCCGGCGGCGTCCACAACCCTCTCTTCATTTATGGGCGTTCTGGGCTGGGCAAAACGCATTTGCTCATGGCCATTACCAAGGAAATACTAAAAAAAAGCCCGGGTACCAACATTTTGTACACCGACGGCGAAAACTTTACCAACGAAATGATCACCCACTTATCGGAAAAGGCGATGCCTGATTTTCATAAAAAATACCGTAACGCCGATGTGTTTCTTTTTGACGACGTTCAGTTCATTGTCGGAAAAATTCAGGTACAGGAAGAGTTCTTTCATACGTTCAACACCCTTGTCAATAACGGCAAGCAAATTGTTTTGACCTCTGATCGGCCGCCTAAGGACATCCAACCGCTCGAGGAGCGATTGACCTCCCGGTTTGAACAGGGGCTTCTTGCGGACATCCAGCCACCCGACTTTGAGACGCGCGTCGCCATCGTAAAAAGAAAATCCGAGGCGCTCGGCTTACAGCTTCCCGGCGACGCGCTTGAGTATATTGCCGAAAACCTTAAAACCAACATCCGCCAGCTTGAGGGCGCGGTCAAAAAAATTCACGCCATCATGCTGGTTGACCCGTCGATTTCGCCGATCGAGCTTGCCAGCGAGGCAATCAGGGACATCCTGACATACAACCGTCCCGTCAGCGTCACCGTAGCCGGCATCATCGAGCTTGTCGGAAAAACCTTCGGCGTATCGGCACAGGACATTCGTTCCGACAAGAAAAAGGCGGAAATATCGTCGGCGCGCCAGCTGTCGATGTACGTCATTCGGGAGATTACGAACCTGTCGCTCGAAGCTATCGGCAAGGAGTTCGGCGGGAAAAACCATTCGACCGTGCTGTATTCCATCGAGTCGGTCGAAAAAAAGATGGAGCAGAACCGCGAATTCAAGACCACCGTCAACGAGATCGTCAAGAACATTCAGGAGTCCTGACTTTCAACAGTTTTTTAAACATTTGACATTCCGTTACTGACATTTTCAAAAAATTTCCGATAGAGAAGAATACGACTGACGCCGACTGACAAAGCTTTAACAGGAAGAAACAGGCAAAAACAGCCCTTCTGCCGCGCTTATTAGGAAAATCCTGACAATTCCACAGCCCCTATTACTACTACTATTTTAAAATACGTTTCTGACAGCACCTGTCAATTTCCAACCATTTGTATCAACTTTGTTTCGGTTAAAACAATTCAATTTTCAACAGAAGGTTCCTTTTAATCTAAAGTCCAATATCTAACATCTATAATCTAAATGGGAGGCCAGACGAATATGAAAATTCAATGCTCCACTCAGCAGCTTTATGAGGTTTGCTCAACCGTTCAGCGCGCCGTTTCCCAAAAGAGCACCCTGCCGTCAATCGAGGGCATTTATATGCAGGCGGATGACACAAAGCTTGTACTCTCTGGTTATGACCTCGAAATGGGAATTACAACATCTATCGACTGCCGCACGGACAAGGTGGGAAGCATCGTTCTCAATGCGCGGCTGTTGTGCGACATATTAAAGACGCTCCCGACCGACAGAGTGACCGTGGACGTCGATGAGCACAACATGTGCCGTATTCTTTCAGGCGACGCGCAGTTTTCGCTGATCGGCATTCCCGCCGACGATTATCCGGAACTTCCGTCTGTCAGCGGAGGATATATTTTGAATATCAAACAGTCTGTATTAAAAGAAATGATTCGGCAGACCATCTTCGCCGTTTCCACAACCGATAATAAACTTGTGCATAAAGGAATTAAATTTGAGGTTGAAGACGGCAATCTGCGTCTTGTCGCTGTAGACGGCTTCCGCCTGGCGCTGAGAAACGAACCGATTGCCTATGACGGGGACGCTCTTTCTTTTGTCGTACCCTCAAAAACACTGTTTGAAATCATGCGTCTTCCGGGCGACGAGAGTGAAAACATCGTTTTGAATGTCGGAAAGAGAATTATTGTTTTTGAATCGGGCAATTATGCCTTGATTTCAAGACTGTTGGAGGGCGAATTTCTTAAATACAAGTCAACCATTCCGTCAACCTGTTCAACATCGGCGGTCATCAATTTGCGTCAATTCACAGAAAGTATAGAAAGAGCTTCGCTGATCATCACCAATAAAATTAAAAGTCCGGTACGCTGTATTTTTGATGAAAATATGATTAAGATTTCGAGCGTCACGTCTCTGGGCACCGCCAATGATAAAATAGCGGCGATAACTGAAGGAAAACGCATTGAAATCGGTTTTAACAATATGTATTTGCTTGATGCGCTGCGTGTCTGCGATACTGAGGAAATCAGAATCGAACTGAGCAGTCCTGTTTCGCCAATCATCATCCGACCGATAGAGGGCGACAGTTTTATATTCTTGATTCTGCCGGTCAGACTGAAGACGGAATGACTTATGGCCGATAAAAAAATTCGTGTTAAGATTGCCGAGATAAAAGAATATACGTTTGAAATGAAAACGGATTTTATAAAGCTTGACAGTCTGCTAAAAGCCGTAGGCGCAGCACAGACCGGCGGGCATGCAAAGATTTTAATCGGAGAGGGCAAAGTGACAGTCAACGGAGAACAGTGCTTGATGCGGGGTAAAAAAATCCGCGAAGGCGACTATGTTCAGTTGGGACTGAAGGTCTGGAAGATTCAAAAAGTATGATTGTAGAGAAATTTACGCTGAATAACTTCCGTAACATCTCGTTTCTCTCCCTACAGCCGTGCGAGGGCGTCAATATCGTTTACGGGCAAAACGCGCAGGGAAAGACGAATATTTTAGAGGCGTTATGGCTTTTAACAGGATACAAGAGCTTTCGCGGCGCCAAGGATATGGAACTTATCTGCTTTGAAAAGGACCGCGCGTCGGTTTCGGCAGATATCAGAACGGGACAACGCGTCAATACTGTGGAGATTCGTATCGCGGATAGGAGAAGCGCCGTAAAAAACGGTGTGGAGCTAACCTCTCCTGCCGAGCTGCTCGGCGCGTTTCCCGCCGTTGCGTTTTCGCCTGATGAACTCGCGCTCGTCAAAGAAGGTCCCGGTGGGCGGCGGCGGTTTCTTGACACCGCCATCTGCCAGCTCAGCCCCGGTTACGCGGATAGTCTGCGGCGGTACAGAGTCGCGCTCATGCAGCGCAACAGCGCTTTGAAGGATATTCCCTATCACAGCGAACTGCTTGACACTCTCGACGCGTGGGAGGAACAACTCGCGGTCTATGGGGCGCGGATTATCGAAAAAAGGCGTGCCTATGCCGCGCGTCTGTCTGAAGCGGCGCGCGCCGTATACGACGGTATCTGTGACAGCGCGGAAAGCTTTGAGCTTGCTTATAAATCGAACGGGTTGCCGGGTGGAGATGTTCCGGAACAAGATATTATGGGTTTTCTTTCCGAGCAGCTCAAAAACGCGCGGCGCGGCGATATGTTTCAAAAAGCCACATCGATAGGACCCCACCGCGACGATTTGACGGTCACCGTCGGCGGACACAGCGCGCGGGTTTTCGGTTCACAGGGACAGCAGCGCTCCGCCTCTCTCGCCCTGAAACTCGCCGAAGCCGAGGTCATCAATAGCCTTGTCCGCGAAAAGCCGGTCGTGCTTTTGGACGATGTCATGAGCGAGCTTGATCTATTAAGGCAGGATTACGTCCTCAATAAGATTAGGGAATATCAGGTCTTTATCACCTGCTGCGAGCCGTCGCAGCCGCTGAGACTCTGCGAGGGAAAGACCTTTCATATAGAGAGGGGAGGCGTTGTCTGAGAATGTACCTGTTTTTAGGGCACGACGCCGTCGTCACCGAAAGAGATGTCGTAGGCGTTTTCGATTTGGATATCGCCTCTGTTCAAAAAGCGACACGGGATTTTCTTTCTCGCTCCACGGCAAACGGCGAGGTCATAAATATCAACAGCCCTTATGAAATTCCGAAAACCATGGTCGTCTGTGAACGGTGCGGAACAAAAAGGCTGTATATTTCCGGCTCGGCGGCGGCAACGCTGGCAAAGAGGCTGGAAACCGAATAGGAGTATCATTAAACGGAGGTCTTGTACTTTGGACGAACAACAACAAGCGGCCGCCGGCGAACTGCTTTCAAGGGACACAGAACTTGACACCAGCGTCACCGAAGCGTATGACGCCAGTGCCATTCAGGTTCTCGAAGGGCTGGAGGCCGTCAGAAAAAGACCCGGCATGTATATCGGTTCAACCGGACCGCGCGGGCTTCATCATCTTGTCTATGAAATTGTCGATAATTCAATAGACGAGGCTCTCGCGGGCTTTTGTACGCATATAGACGTGGAAATCCTGCCGGAAAACATCATCAGCGTTCGTGACAACGGGCGCGGTATTCCTGTCGGCATCACCGAGCAGCAGGGATTGCCCGCGGTAACCATCGTTTTAACCGTCCTGCACGCCGGAGGCAAATTCGGCGGCAGCGGCTATAAAGTATCCGGCGGTCTGCACGGCGTCGGCTCGTCGGTGGTCAACGCCTTGTCCGAGTGGCTCGAAGTCGAGGTCAGCCAAGAGGGTCATGTCTATTATCAGCGGTTCGAGAAGGGGATTCCTGTCTGCGATCTGAAAATAATCGGGGATACCGAGACCATCGGTACGCTGATTCGTTTCAAGGCGGATGCAGAGATTTTTACCGAAACGACCGAATATGAGTTTGAAACGCTTGAGCGCCGTCTGCGTGAGCAGGCGTTCCTCAACGCCGGGCTTTCGATTTCGCTGACCGACAGGCGCGACTCTGAAAACATCGTCGGGGACAACTACCGTTACAACGGCGGGCTTATGAGCTTTGCCGAATATATCACGACGAGCCGCGGGCTGACCGCGCTTCATGACAAGCCCATTCATTTTCTTTCTTCAAGCGCGGACCGCAGCGTCGAAATCGCCATGGTCTATAACGACAGCTATAACGAAATCATCCTGAGCTTTGCCAACAACGTGCGCACCGCGGACGGCGGAACGCACGAAACGGGCTTTAAAACGGCGCTGACGCGCGTGTTCAACGACTACGGCCGCAAATACGGGATTCTCAAGGAGAACGACAGGAATTTGTCCGGCGACGACGTCCGCGAGGGACTGACGGCGATCATCAGCGTCAAGCTTACCGACGCGCAGTTCGAGGGGCAGACAAAAGGCAAGCTCGGTAACACCGATATTACGCCGCTTGTGTCGCAGATGCTGTACAATAAGCTGATGACGCATTTTGAGGAAAATCCGGGTGTTGCCAAGGCGATTTTCAATAAGGCGCTCGAAGCCGCCCGCGCCCGTGAAGCCGCCCGCAAGGCACGCGACAACGCCCGGCGCAAATCCGCGCTCGAAAACAACTCTCTCCCGGGAAAGCTTGCCGATTGTACCGAAAAGAACGCCGAGCGCACCGAAATCTTCATCGTCGAGGGCGATTCCGCCGGCGGCTCGGCTAAAGAGGGGCGGGACAGGACCATTCAGGCTATCCTGCCGCTTTGGGGAAAAATGCTCAACGTCGAGAAGGCGCGCCTTGACAAGGTCATCGGCAACGAAAAGCTGATGCCGGTCGTCACGGCTCTCGGTGCGGGGATCGGCGAGGACTTTGACCTTGCGAAACTGCGTTACGGAAAAATTATTATCATGGCCGATGCCGACGTTGACGGCGCGCATATCCGTACGCTGCTGCTGACCTTCTTTTTCAGATATATGCGTGTACTCATCGACGCGGGGCATATCTATATCGCCCAGCCGCCGCTGTACAAACTCTCCAAGGGCAAGAAGCACGTTTACGCCTTTTCCGACGAGGAGCGCGACAGGGAGATGGCTGAGATGGGCAGCTGCGAAATCCAGCGGTACAAGGGTCTTGGCGAGATGGACGCCGAGCAGCTTTGGGAAACCACGATGTCCCCCGAAACGCGCACGATGCTCCGCGTGACGCTCGAGGACGCCATAGAGGCCGATGAAACCTTCTCGGTTCTCATGGGCGATAAGGTGGAACCGCGCCGCGAATTTATTGAGAAAAACGCCAAATACGTCGAAAATCTCGACATTTGACAAGGGGATAAGGTTTGAAAGATAATATCTTTCAAACGGAAGTTTTGTCCTTTTGTATCGTAGGTGAAGATACAAATCGGCTTCGCCGACAAAACAGAATTTCCGCCTCGCAGGAAAAGGATGGTTATAACAATGGACGAATTGGATAATAAAAATACGCCTGACGCCGAACAGGACGGGGCGGAAAAAATAATCAACGTGGATATTAACCGGGAGATGAAGAAGTCGTATCTCGACTATTCGATGTCGGTTATCGTAGGCCGTGCCCTGCCGGATGTGCGCGACGGCCTAAAGCCGGTTCACCGCCGGATCCTCTACACCATGTATGAGAACAATCTGACCCCCGACAAGGCGTACCGCAAGTGCGCCGATACCGTGGGTTCGGTGCTCGGGCGGTATCATCCGCACGGCGACGCCTCCGTCTATGACGCTATGGTGCGCATGGCGCAGGATTTTTCGGTGCGTTATATTCTCGTTGACGGACACGGCAACTTCGGCTCGGTTGACGGCGACCCGCCGGCTGCCTATCGTTACACCGAGTCGCGTTTAAGCAAGATATCGCTCGAAATGCTCGCCGACATCGACAAGGACACGATTGAGTTCGTCCCGAACTACGACGACCGTTTGAAGGAGCCGACGGTGCTGCCGTCGCGCTTTCCCAACCTGCTTGTCAACGGTTCGTCGGGTATTGCCGTCGGTATGGCGACAAATATTCCGCCGCACAACTTAGGCGAGGTCATCGGCGGCCTGGGCTGTCTGATTGACAATCCCGACGCTACGCTTGACGACCTGATGGAGCATATTCAGGGTCCCGATTTCCCGACGGCGGGCATCATCATGGGCAGAAGCGGCATCAGAGCCGCCTACGGTACCGGGCGCGGCAAAGTTCTCGTCCGCGCAAAGAGCGAGATTATCGAGGAAAAAAACGGCAAGTTTAAGATTATCGTCAGCGAGCTGCCCTATCAGGTCAACAAGGCGCGGCTGATTGAATCGATTGCCGAACTCGTCAAGGACAAGCGCTTAGAGGGGATTACCGACGTCAACGACTATTCCTCGAAGCGTACCGGTATGCACATTGAGATAGACATCCGACGTGACGCCAACCCGCAGGTGGTGCTCAATCAGCTGTTTTCGTATACACAGCTGCAGGTGACGTTCGGCGTCATTATGATAGCGCTTGTCAAGGGCGAGCCGAAGGTACTCACGCTCAAAGAGATTTTACAGCAATACATCGCGTTTCAGACCGAAATCATCGTCCGGCGCACGCAGTACGACTTGAAAAAGGCGCAGGAACGCGCGCATATATTGGAAGGTCTGTTCATAGCGCTCGATTTCATTGACGAGGTAATCGCCATTCTGCGCAGTTCGCCCGACCAGCCGACCGGAAAAGAGCGTCTGATGGAGCGCTTCGGGCTTGACGACGTACAGGCGCAGGCGATTGTCCAGATGCGTCTTGGCCAGCTGACAGGACTTGAGGGCAAGAAAATTGAAGATGAAATGGCTGTCCTTAAGACCAAAATCACCGAGTATCTGGAAATTCTCGGCTCGCATGAGCGCGTTCTCGCCATCATCAAAGAGGAAGTGACCGCCATCGGCAAAAAGTTTGGCGACGAGCGGCGCACCGTCATTGAAAACATCAGCGGCGAAATGGATATTGAAGATCTGATTCCCGAGGAAACGTGTATGTTTACGTACACGACGATGGGCTATATCAAGCGCCAAAGCCTCGACGAATACAAGCTTCAGCGGCGCGGCGGCCGCGGGGTCAAGGGGATGACCCGGCGCGAGGAGGACGTCGCCGAAACGATGTTTATGTGCTCAACCCACGAGTATGTGATGTTCTTTACGACACGGGGCAGGACATACCGCTTAAAGGGGTACGAGATTCCCGAGGGCAGCCGAACGAGCAAGGGCATCAATATTGTCAATCTGCTGCCTTTGGAGCCCGACGAAAAGGTTTCGGCGATGATACGGGTGCCGGTCATCGAGGACGATGCGTATCTGTGCATGGTCACGCGGCGGGGGATCATCAAACGCACCGCGCTGTCTGAGTATAAAAATGTCCGCAAAAAAGGTGTTATCGCCGTAAGTCTTGATGATGACGACGAGCTGGCTTGGGTCAAGCTGACCGACGGCAACAACGATCTGCTCGTCGCAACGAAAAAAGGTATGAGCATCCGCTTCAATGAAAATGACGCCAGACCCATCGGCAGAACCGCCCGCGGCGTCAAGGCCATTACACTGGGCAGGGGCGACGAGGTCGTTGGAATGTCGGTGCTGCGCGAGGGCGGCAAGGTGCTCACCTTAAGCGAAACGGGCTACGGCAGGCGCAGCGAGCCGGATGATTACCGGTGCCAGTCGCGCGGCGGCAAGGGGCTCATCAACTATAAAACAAACAAATACGGCGAGGTTGCGGCCATTCGCGTCGTTGACGATACCGATGATATCATAATTATTTCGTCTGATGGCATAATAATACGAATACCGGCAGAAGAAATCAGAGTTTGCGCCAGACCATCGAAGGGCGTCATCGTGATGAAGGTAAGCCCGGGCGAGCGCGTGGCGACGCTTTCGCGCACGGCACACGAACCCGAATCACTTGACGAGGAGGCACCCGACGGCGCAGAGTTGCCTGACGAGGTGAAAGCGGACAGCGAAGAGGATACGGAGGAACAGAAATGAGCGATTCCGAGAAGAAGAATACGCCCCTTAACGGGAACGGCGGTTTTGATGCCGAATTCGAGGAAATTCTCAGTTCTCTGAAAAGCGATAAATACGCTGCCTATCTTTCTGACGACGAAAAAACGCCGCCGGACGAACAGGAGACGCTAAAAGACGAGAGCGAAGACGATAACGAGAACAAAGACCAGGACGAGGACGAGAACACGGAAGAGGATTCCGATCCCGAAGAGGGAGAGGAACTTAAGAAAACCGCCCGTTCGGGTCGGCTGCACTCGCGGATAAAAAGGCTCCCGAAAAGGAAAAAGATCGCACTCGCGATTATCGCGGGCATTTTGGCGGTGATACTGGCGCTTGGTACGGCAGGACTGATTTATGTTCAGGTGAAACTCGGCAAACTCGGCGGCGGCTCAACGGTAGAAGACGATTTGAAGTTTGATGACGAGATTTACGACGAGAGCGACTTTTCCACCATTGACGCCGATATTCACGCGTCCTCCTTTAAAGAAGGCATCCGTCAGTGGGCGATGAACGGCGGCGAAATCATGTCGAGCAAGAACGTTATCAATGTGCTCATCATCGGCTATGATAGCCGGAAAAACCAGTTTACCGGCAATACAGACGCCATCATGCTGTTGAGTCTTAATAAAAAGACAAAGACCCTGACGCTGTCGTCGTTTCTGCGCGACCAGTATATGTATTATGAAACCTCTGACGGGAAAACGGGTTATAACAAGGTCAACGCCATGTGCAGCATCGGCGGTCCGGACTGCCTGCTCAAGGCCATCGAAAATCATTATAAAATTCAAGTAGACAGATATGTCGCGGTGAATTTCGCGTCCTTCAAAACGTTGATTGACAAAATGGGCGGCATTGACGTCACGGTGCAAAAATACGAGTCGGATTATTATTATACGTATTTTCACACCACGATTCCCTACGGCGAAAACGTGCATCTGACGGGTACGCAGGCGCTGGGTTTCTGCCGTATCCGCAAGTGCGATACCGATGGAGATGTCAGCCGGACGCGGCGTCAACAGATGGTGATTCAGGCCATTATCGATAAAATATCCGACGCGTCGCTGCTCGACGTCAATAATTATCTGAATGTATTTTTGCCGTATGTGACAACAAATTTCAATAACAGCGAGATTCTCTCACTGGGCACAAGAGCGATGACCCGTAAATGGTATTCCTATGGGGTGCAGCAGATGGGGCTGCCTCCGGAAGAGGCGCGTTACGGCTATTCCGGCTCGACATGGATGTGGGTTGTCGATTATCCGCTTGCCGCGCAGGCGCTCCAGAGCGCGGTTTTCGGTATGACCAATATACAGCTTTCCCAAGGGCGTACCACCATCATTGATTTGATTCACGGAACTACGGGCGGCGGCGGTGCAAGCGCTCATGCAAAACCGTCAACGACGGGCAGCGGAGGTTCGGCGGTGACAGAGACAAAGGAAGCCACCACCGCGATTGTGACGCAACCTTCGACGACCTCTGTTCGGACGACCGAAACGACCGTGCCGACAACAGAGAAACAGCCGACGACACAGCCGACTACGACAAACGAGCCGACCAAGACAGAACCGCCTACCGACACAACGGCGGCTACGGACGGCGGATGAGGGAGTAAAATCTCCCGTCTTAAGAAGGTTTTCTGCCAATGAAAAAGCATTCTTTCGCTCGCGGACGTTTTTCTAAAAAAAAGAAGCTTGCATTCGGGTTTATCGCCGGGTTTTTAGCGCTGATAATCGGTGCGGGTTTTTTTAGCTTCGTCAGTATTGACAGAAAGCTTAGTAGGCTTGATAACAGCGCCGCGACAGGGGAAGCGTTAAATTTTGACGGCAGGCTCCACGAGGAAACCATTTATAAAACCATGGAAGGCGATATAGAGGCCGCCTCTGTGGAGGAGGGCATCCGTGATTGGGCGGAGAACGGCGGAGAGATTCTGTCGAGCAAAAACGTCCTCAACGTGCTCATCGTTGGCTACGACAGCCGTGTGGGTGAGTTTTCCGGCAACACCGACGTGATGATGCTGCTGAGCTACAACAAGAAGACGAACGCTTTGACTCTGTCATCGTTTTTGCGTGATGTGTGGGTTTTCTATGAAACTCCCGACGGCAAAACGGGCTTCGACAAGCTGACCGCCCTATACGACAAGGGCGGGTATGACTGCCTTTTTCAGGGGATTGAAAATCATTACAAGATTTCCGTAAACCGGTTTGTAGCGGTCAACTTTGAGTCCTTTCAGGCACTGGTTGACGAGATGGGCGGCGTTATAGTCCCGGTGCAAAAGTACGAAGCCAATTACTATAAAACGTATTTCGGTACCGAGATTCCCTATGGCGACAACGCGCATTTGACCGGTGAGCAGGCGCTGAGGTTTTGCCGTATCCGCAAGTGCGATTCCGACGGCGACGTAAGCCGTGCGCGCCGACAGCAGTCGGTCATTCAGGCGATCCTCAATAAGGTGTCCGCGGCTTCACCCGTGGATATGAACCGGTATTTGAACGCGTTACTGCCGTATGTGACGACAAACTTTTCAGACAAAGAACTGGTGTCTTTGGGTGTCCGAGCGTTAGCGGGAAGGTGGTACAGCCTTCCGATTAACCGGAGGAATGTACCGGACGCGCATGAGCGTATCGGCTGGTCGGGCGTATGGGTCACCGATTTCCCGCTGGCGGCGCAGACGCTCCAGAACACCCTCTACGGCATGACGAATATCCATCTTCCCGAAACGCGCACCACGCTGACAGATATGTTTAGTAGACCGTAGTGATATTGCGAGCAGCTGAATTCTAAAAAATCTGACATCTGAACACGGAGTACATTATGGGCAGAAAAAAACAATCCCCCGTCACGGCGGCACAGATGCCGGAAAAGGCGGGAGAGGCGGATAAAAAAATCATAGACACCGGGGGCGGTGACCGTAACGAACCAAAGGTACGTAACGAACCAAAGGTACGTAACGAACCAAAGGTACGTAACGAACCAAAGGTACGTAACGAACCAAAGGTTCGTAGGAGTTATTACAGCTTTTCCAAAAGGTATCCCTCTTCAGAAAATACCTATCTGATTGGGGACAGCCTGAAAATGAAGCGGAAAGAAACCGTAAAAAAGGTTTTATTTGTTTTATTGCT
The DNA here is from genome assembly GCA_964516565.1 of uncultured Eubacteriales bacterium. Classification (GTDB taxonomy): domain Bacteria; phylum Bacillota; class Clostridia; order Oscillospirales; family Acutalibacteraceae; genus DTU089. Next base: position 36,024 of record CAZEXA010000011.1, read on the forward strand.
GATTCTCCTGTTCGCTGCCGCGTATATTGCGGCTTCGACGGGGCTGTATATCGCCGAAGGAGCTTAACGTCCTGTCGAGCCGAAACCGCCTGCGCCGCGCGCGGTTTGACCGAGGTCATCGGTTTCCTCGATGTCCGGCAGGGCGACGGGTACGACAAGCAACTGGGCGATGCGTTCGCCGGGCTCTATGGTGTAGGGCGTGTCAAACTGGTTGACAAGACCGACGGAGATTTCGCCGCGATAGTCGCTGTCGATAACGCCGACGGAATTGAGCATACCGACGCCGTTTTTGACGGCTAACCCGCTCCGGGGAAAGATGAGGGCGACGTGTCCGCTGTCCGGCAAAGCAATGGCAATTCCCGTCGGCACAAGAGCGCTGCCTCTTCCGCGAATCGTCAGGCTTTCCGGAATCGAAGCACATAAATCAAGTCCCGCGCTTCCCGGGGTAGCCCGCACGGGAAGCTTTACGTTTTGGCGCAGCCGTTTGATTTTCAACACCATATCAGTTGCCCCAAATCCCCGTACCGCCGCTCTTTTTATCGCCGTTTTCCATCTTGACGCGCTCGGCCTCTCTCTTATAGAAGTCACGCTCGGATTTTGCCTTGGCGGCGTCCTCGAGATACTCCTTGAGCTGCCCTCTGAGATTGTCAGCGGAGGCGGTCGCTTTCTTTGCCTCGTCGGCGAGCTCGAGAGCGACAAAAATTGACGCCTGCGTCATCGAAAGCTTGCCGTTTTTGAGAATGGCCTTAAGCTTTTCCTCAACGCTTTTTGCCAGCGCGTCCATATATTCGGCGCTTTCCTCTGCGGAAATTACGTACTCGGAGCCGCAAATACTGATTTTATAAGTGTTTTTTGCCATATGAATGACCGTCCTTTTGATATAGAAATATAACCCATTATAACGTATCCCGAAAAAAATCGCAACCGCTACATCTTGTAAGAAATTACGGTTTGTACACAATTTGTTCGTTTATATTTCATATGCGGTTGGTATACTATATTATATCTTTTGAATGGGAGAGCAGCAATGTCCGAATACGATTACAATGATTCCCAAAATAACGGGCAGTATCCGCCTCAGCCGGTATACGGGTATGCGCCCGTCCCCACGTATGTCTATGGCGCGTATTCTCCGTATGACCCGCGGCACGCCGCCGAAACAGCGGAAAAAAAGACGATCAAACGGTACGCGATGTACGCGGCGCTTGCCATGCTCGGTTTTCTCCTTGTGCAGAGCTTGTTGCTCATAATCTTGACAGTATTCGATTTGTATGACGCATATACGAACGAGTATTTTTTTGGTTCAGGCCTCGATATTTTGTATTCGGTTGCCGCCGTGGTGCTGCCGTTTTTTGCCGCGTATTGGTTGGCGAACAGAAAAGAGACATCCTCGGTCTTTGCGTGTTGCGGGAAAGCAAAAAATCCGTCCTACGCCGTATTGTTCATTCTGTTTGGTTTTGGCGCGTGCCTGCTTGCCAACGAAATCACCGTGCGCCTTGCTACGCTGTTTGAGAATGTGACCGGAGTGACTTTGCCGTATGAAGAAAGCATACCGCCGATGACCGCTACAGGAATTGCTGTGTTTTTTCTCAAAATTGCGGTTGTTCCCGCTTTATGCGAGGAGTTGGCCATCCGCGGCTGCTTGCTTCAGCCGCTGCGCCGGTACGGCGACCTCTTTGCGATACTTGTCAGCGCGGCAGCCTTTTCCGCTCTTCACGGCAACGTTATCCAGATTCCGTTTGCGTTTATGGCCGGTATCGCGCTCGGCTATGTGTACTGTAAAACGAACAGCATTTGGGCGTCGGTGGCCGTTCATTTCCTAAACAACGCTTTCAGCTGTCTGGGCACCATCCTTTACGAGAAGTTCGACGAGGGCGAGGCGTATCGTCTGCTGACAATCACCATTGCCGTCATCGGTATTTTGGCGATTGTTTCGGGACTGCTGCTTTTAATTAAAAAGAAAGCCGAACTCAATAAAACGGATACCGCTCTGACGACAAACAAAAAGGTGAGAGCCTTTCTGTTTCAACCGTTGTTTTTGTGTGTGGTCCTTATCTTTATTATCAGCGCGGTCATTCAAGTCTTTTTAAAAAATCCATCATGACCGCGCCGGACTATATGGCCGAGGCGCTGAAATTAGCGCGAGAGGCATACGCACAGGGCGAAACGCCTGTCGGGGCGGTCGTCGTACATAAGGGCGAGATTGTCGGACGGGGACGAAACAGGCGCGAGGAAGACAAGAACGCGCTCTGCCACGCCGAAATCCTTGCCATTGACGAGGCGTGTAAAACCTTGGGCGGCTGGCGGCTTTTTGAGTGTGATTTATTTGTAACACTTGAGCCGTGTCCGATGTGCGCCGGGGCAATCATCAATGCGCGTATTCATAAGGTTTGGTTTGGCGCGTATGATATTAAAAACGGTGCGGCGGGCAGTGTTTTAAACCTGTTTGAGCAGCCCTTCACGCATAAGCCCCAATATGAGGGCGGCATCTGCGCGAATGAGTGTAGCGCGCTGCTGAGCGCGTTTTTCGCGAATTTGCGGAAAACAAAATAAAACGACAAAGATAACGGGGAGCCTTAAAAAAGCTCCCCGTTTATGTTTTTTAATGCGCCAAAAAGGAGGGTTAACCTCTCCAGTCAACCGGTGTACCCGAAAAGTTTGTAACTTCGTCCATCTGGCGTCCCTCGCGCAGCATGGTGACGTTGAAGCCCTTCATGTCGTTATACAGCTTTTCATTCTCACCTACCCAGCCTGTCGGGTTTCCGGTTCTGGAGAACTCATCAACCTTGTTGCAGGCTTTCCAGTAGCGCCACGAAATCTCGCTGCGCAGAACATGCTCGTTGGTTACCGCATCTGCGGCGGTCAGCTCCTTGGCGTGTGCCCAAAGGTCGTCCATATAGGCAATCTCGTTTTTGGTCAAATCGAGGACGCCCTTGTCGGTCATAGCATCGAAAATATGCATATGCTCGCCGTCCTGACCGCAGTTTGCCACCGTCATGCGCACATATTCCTTTACATACTGCCAGCCGTCGCCGTAGTAGGTCTTGAAAAAGCCGTCGGATTCGGCGTCAAGGTCGCAATAGGGGTTCCACATCAGGCGCGAGAGCAGGTACGCGCGATAGTCGGCGAATTCGACGTCGCAGGAAGAGGCGGAGTAATCGCCCTCCTCATAGAGACCGACGACATGGTTTTCCGCAAAGAACTGCATGTTGTCCTGCAAGATTCCGAAATTCGGAAACGGACCGGCGAAATGGCCATAGTTGGTCGTGTAATCCCAGACATAGAGGTGATTCGTCAGCGTTGCCCACGTCTTGAGGTCGGCGGCGAACGCGGCGTTCTCCTCACAGTTCGGATCGTCGAGCGCGTGCGCGAAGCAGCACTCGATCGAGCAGAGGCGCACGATGACGTTGTCGCGTGGGACGACGTGCAGCGGCGGGGTGCGGGTGTACTGATACGCAAAGGTGTCAATCAGCGCGTCAGGATACTCTTCCTTAATTGCGTCCGCAACCTGATTGACAAACGTAATCATCGTACCGGCGTGCGAGCCTTCGTAATCGTCAATGGCCTTGCAGGCGTCGCATTCGCAATAGTCCTGATTATCGTCCTGCGTCAGAGAAACGATGGCATCCGGGTCGCTTTGAAGCAGCGCCTTTGTCTGGGCGATAACGATATTCAGCACATCCGGGTTAGAAAGGCAGAGCTGTTTCGGCGTGCGCTCTCCGTCATGGATGGCAAAGTATTCGGGATGTGAGGCGTAATAATCCGCCTCTGTGCAGATGCTGTTGGTCATGGTATGGCAGAAGCCGCCGACATAGCCCTTAAAGCTGCCGTTTTCCTCGGATAGGTGCCGGTAGGTGTTGCCGTTGAGATGATTGGCAAGACTGTATTCGATATCCTTCGGGCTGATCCAGTCGGTCTCGCGGTATTCAAGAATTGGCTTTTGGGTGATGTGCAAATCCACAGGTACGTTAACGGTTGTGCCATGCGGAAGGGAAATAACGTCGTAGGCGTACCAGCGGCAGCCGAGCGCTTCCTCAAGGAAGGCATAGACGCCATACAGCGTGCCTCTCTTTTCGGCGCCGGCGATGATAATCTTCTGTCCGAGGGTAAAGACGTTTACGTCCTCGGAGCCGAAAGAGGAACGATCAACCGTATACTCCGCGCCCTCGCGGTTTGTTTTGCCGACGATGAATTCCTTGGCGGTCGAGGGCGCTATGTCCGAAACAATCGGAAGGGTGACGCCGCTGATTTGATTGAGATAGTATTGCAGTTTCAGTGCCGCGGTGTATTCGGGATCGCCCTCAGGTTTGCCGCAGATGATACGATACGCGCTTATGCCGTTGTCAATAATCGTCATGGTTTCCACCTCCGCCGGAGTGTCGATGATTTCTTCGGGAACAAAAGGTTCAAGGGGCGGGTTAACCGAGTTTCCGATAATCACGCTAAGAGTGGTTATCAGGACGATAAACGCTTTGATGAGATCGGTAATGGCTGTCATATTCATAGGACACCCTCCTCAAATCAAACGGTTTTATGTTACTGTAGGGCTTTTTTGTGCCGTAACCACGGA
>CAZEXA010000011.1:40693-41947 GCA_964516565.1 uncultured Eubacteriales bacterium
GCCATATTGAGACCGGCAAACGCCATAAACGCGCCCGCGCCCTCGTTTGCCGCGGCGGCTTTCATCGCTTCGGCTTGTGCCCCGGTCAGTGTCGCGGCGGCCATGGTCGGGTCTTTGAGTACCGCGCTTCTCTGCAGGTACTTAATCATCTCCTCGTCCTCTTCGGAGGCCGTTGCGGAGCTGACGCCGAAGGAAGCGATTTTGATGCCGCGCAGATCGTTCCATTTTTTCGAGAGCACCTCGTTGAGTGCATCGGCAAGCTCCATCGTATGCGCCGGAAGCGCGCTGTATCTGACGCCGATGGCCGAAATCTTCGCAAACGCCGGCTGGAGCGCCGTCAACAGCTCGCTTTTCAGCTGCTCGTCAATCTGACCGCGTACATAGGCGGTTTCGACGTTGCCGCTGACGTTTTTATAGAACAGAATGGGGTCGGACAGCTTATAGGAATATTCGCCGTGACAGCGTATGGCAATATCCACATCCAGTCCGATGTTTTTGTCCACAACACGAAACGGCACAGGGTTGGGGGTGCCGTATTTGTTGCCGACAATTTCCTTGGTATTGAAGTAATAGACGCGTTGATCTTTCCCGGTGTCCCCGCCGAAGGTAAACCGCTTGGCGAAGGTTTTGAAGCTTTCGACAAGTCCTTTGCCGAAGCCGCCGGTAAAGACGCTCGGCTCGGTGGAAGCGTCATAGATGAACTGTCCGGGCTCGGCGCAGACCTCGACAATTTCGCCCTGGTCCACGATAATCATGCACTGCCCGTCATTGACAATAATACCGGAGCCGTTTGTGATAAGGTCGTCGCTGGCCTTGGTATTGGCGGAGCGTCCGGTAATCCGCTTTTCGCCTTTAAGTACCAGAACATCTGCGGGAAGGGCGTCACAGGTAAAAAATTCTTTCCATTGATCCGCAAGAACACCGCCGCCCGCGCCGGTCAAAGCTTTAATCAATCCCATATAGAATACCCCCTTATAAAGAATCAATTGATTTTACCATATTCACCAAAAAAAGTACAGCTATTTTTAATGAAGAATGATGAGTATTCGGATATGAGCGGGAGGCACAGGCAAGTAAAGTTTATGAGCAAAAAACAGCCGCGCCGCTTAGAGTGGCGGCGCAGCTTAAAAAAAGTTCACGGCTATTCGTATTTGCGTAAGAATTCCTTGATTCTGTCGGTTGCCGCGGTCCTAAAGACCTCCTCCGGCGTTCCTTGCGACTCAATGACGCCGTCGTCCATAAAGAGCACCTTTG